>JAQGIA010000140.1 GCA_028291445.1 Belnapia sp. | reverse complement strand
GCCAAGCCAGCACAGGCCGAGCCTTCCGTTGCCGCCCTGGAGCGAGAATTATCGGAAAGACTGGGCCTCCAGATCAGCATCCGGACCGTCAGAAAAGGTGGCCATCTCACCATCGCCTATCGCGATCTAGACCAGCTGGATGGCGTCATCCGGCTTTTGCAGGGCGGGTAACCCCTACCGTCGTGCCAGCGCCTGTCGAGCCAGTCCGACTATTGCATTGCGAGCAATAATCTCGGCTGGCAGGCCGGTGGTCTTGGTCCGCCGCTCTACTTCCAGCAAGCCAGTCCCGGCGATTTCCAAAGCCTCCAATCGCCATAGGCGCAAGGCGCGTTCGAAAGCAGGCTTATGCCGGAAGAAGACCGGCGGCCGAAGGTTTTCGACGGCGGCTGATGCCGCTGCTCCTCCCGCCACTGCCAAGGCCGCCAATTGCAGCCGCTGAATATGGCGCAGTGCCGAGCGCACGACCTGCACGGCATTAGCCCCTTCGGCGAATGCGCTGGCCAGTGCCTTGTCTGCGGTCGCGATCTCCCCCGCCATGGCAGCCATCAAGGCTTCTTCGAGGTCCAAGGCGGAGCCCTCGGCGATGCAGGCAACGGCTGCTTCCTGGGTTGCCCGGCCGCCCTGGCCGACGAAAAGCGCCAGCTTCTCCAATTCTCGCCGAAGCAGCATCCGGTCTTCACCCAACCGCTGGGCGATCCATTCCACTGCGGCCGGTTCGGCCGTTACGGCAAGCTCCTGCAGGATGCGATTGATGGAGGCCGATAGCTCAGCCCCCCGCTCTCGGTAGCAGGCAATGACCGCCCCGCGTGGTGAGGCATCGATCGCCTTGAACAGTGCCGAGGTGGTACGAAGCTCCGGAGCCTCCATCACCACCAGCCCTGGACCGGGGCCTGCCAGCGCCGCCTTGGCCGCATTCGCCGGCGCTACCCCATCCCCCACATCCCGCACCCGGATCAGGCAGCGTCCACCGGTAAGCGGCGAGCTTGCCGCCTCGGCAGCCAGCAATCCGGCGCTGCGCAGTCCGTCCCGCGGGACCTCGACCAAACACAGGGCATCACCGGCGGCTACACTACGGACCAGCGCTTCCGCTCTTTCCCGGATCAGCCCTGGGTCATCCCCATGCAGCAGGACCACGCGGCAGGCACCCGGATCGGCCAAAAAGGCCGCCACCCGTCGCGCATCTATTTTCGCCATCAGCCGGTGGCCGGGCTTTCCTTTCTCCGCCGCAATTCCAATGCCACCTGCCGGGCAATTTCATCGGAAAGGCCATCCATCAGCCTTTCCAAGGCTGCATCGCGCGAGGAGTCGGCGGCGAAGAATTGCAGGTCGGGGATGTTGAAGGAATCCAATTCCCGGAAAGGGATGGAGGAGGCCGCGATGCGCTGCGGCGGGGTCGACATGGTCGAGAGGTTCCAGGTTCCCATCAATGTATAGCGGACGCGGGTAATGCCGCCATCCTGCCGGTAGCCCAGGATCTCCGATCCCAGATCATAGGCAACGCTCAACATATAGCGGGCCGGTGTACCAGGCTGGGTGTCTTCGAAGCGCCGTTGCAGGCTGCGGCGGAGCAGCTGCCCGGTCCGCTCATAGACCGGCCCGACCCTCACCGCAGCCAGCTCCGCTTCCAGATTGCCATCGGCAGCGGATACGGGGCCGTACAATGGCCGGAAGCCACAGCCCGAGAGGCCGACAAGCCCAGCGAGCATGCCCCGTCTAGACCACGAAATTGACGACTCGTCCCGGGACATGGATGCGCTTCCGGATGGGGCGGCCGGCAATGGAACGCTGGACATTCTCATCAGCCTCCGCCAGGGCAAGGATCGTAGCTTCGTCGGCATCGGCCGCAACTTCAATCGTGCCACGCAACTTGCCGAGCACCTGCAAGGCCAAGGTCACCGTCTCGGCTTTCAACAGCGCAGGATC
This sequence comes from Belnapia sp., assembly GCA_028291445.1. GTDB lineage: Bacteria > Pseudomonadota > Alphaproteobacteria > Acetobacterales > Acetobacteraceae > Belnapia. The sequence continues at coordinate 22,700 of JAQGIA010000140.1, read as the reverse complement.
GGCTTCGAGCCAGGGCAGTTCGGCCACCAGCGCGGCATCCTGCGGCCGCAGCAGCGACCAAAGCTCTTCGGCCAGATGCGGCATCATGGGGCTGGAGAGCCGGGTCAGGGCCTCCAGCGCCTCACGCTTCGCGGCACCCACATCGCTGCCGGCGTCGCCAATGGTATTGGCGAACTCATGAATACGGGCGACAGCGACATTGAAAGCGAAGGACTCCAGCGCCTCCGTCACCGCCGCTATGGTGCGATGGGTCGCCTGCCGCAGCTTGCGGGCCGCACCCTCGGCTGTTTCGGCGGCAGCATGAGCCGGGGGCAACTCGGACATTGCCGTCGCAACCAGCCGATAGACCCGCTGGGTGAAGCGAAAGGCGCCGGCGACACCGCTCTCGGTCCATTCCATATCCCGCTCGGGCGGGTTGTCGCTCAGGATGAACCAGCGTGCGGTATCGGCGCCGTACTTGCCGATGATGGCGCCAGGATCGACCGTATTGCGCTTGGACTTGGACATGGCCTCGACCCGGCCGATGGTCACCGGGGCATCGCCGCCCTTTACCCGCGCGGTGCGGCTACCATCGGCAGCGAGGCTGAACTCCACCTCCTCCGGATAGAGCCATTGGCCCGCCGCGGATTTATAGCTCTCATGCGTCACCATGCCCTGAGTGAACAGGCCGGCGAAGGGCTCGGCCAGCTTCAGATGCCCGGTTTCCCGCATGCCGCGGGTAAAAAAGCGGCTGTACAGCAGGTGCAGGATCGCATGCTCGATGCCGCCGATATACTGATCCACCGGCAGCCAGGCATCGACCGCGTCGCGTACCACCGGCTCCTCGGCATGGGGCGAGCAGAAGCGGGCGAAATACCAACTGCTATCGACGAAGGTGTCGAAGGTATCGGTTTCCCGCCGGGCCGGCTTGCCGCAGCTTGGGCAGGCCACATGCTTCCAACTCGGATGATGGTCCAGCGGATTGCCCGGCTTCGAGAAATCCACGTCATCCGGCAGCTTCACCGGCAAATCCGCCGCCGGCACCGGGAGCACGCCGCAAGCCTCGCAATGGATCACCGGGATCGGGCAGCCCCAGTAGCGCTGACGCGACACGCCCCAGTCCCGCAGCCGCCAATTCACCACGCCGGTGCCTTGCCCCGCCGCTTCGAGCCTGGCGATTGCCGCACGCTTGGCGTCCGCGATGCCCAGGCCATCCAGGAATTCGGAGTTGAAACTGGTCCCCTCATCGGTGAAGGCGATATCGCCCACCGTGAAGCTGGCCGGATCCGTCCCTGGCGGCAGCACCACCGGGGTCACCCCAAGCCCATATTTGCGGGCGAAGTCGAGGTCGCGCTGGTCATGCGCCGGGCAGCCGAAGATGGCACCCGTGCCGTATTCCATCAGCACGAAATTGGCGATCCAGACCGGGAAGCTGGCACCCTCGATGAAGGGATGCGCGACCCGGAAGCCGGTGTCGTAGCCGCGCTTCTCCGCTTGCTCGATCGCCACTTCGCTGGTGCCCGTGCGGCGGCACTCCGCGATGAATTCGGCGGCGGCGGGGTCTTTCGCAGCGGCGGCCGTGGCCAGGGGATGTTCGGCGGCCACCGCCAGGAAGCTCATGCCGAAGAGCGTATCGGGGCGGGTGGTGAAGACCTCCACCTCCTCGGCCCTGTCCACCAGCTTGAAGCGAACCCGGGCCCCTTCGCTGCGGCCGATCCAGTTGGCCTGCATCAGCTTCACCCGCTCGGGCCAGCGGTCGAGGTCACCCAGCGCATCCAGCAGATCGGGGGCGAATTTGGTGATGGCGAAGAACCACTGGGAAAGCCGCTTCTTCTCCACCAGCGCACCGCTGCGCCAGCCGCGGCCGTCGATCACCTGTTCATTGGCCAGCACGGTGCCGTCGACCGGATCCCAATTGACCCAGCTCTCCTTGCGCTCGACCAGTCCGGCGGCGAGGAAATCGAGGAACAGCTTCTGCTGCTTGCCGTAATACGCCACGTCACAGGTGGCGAATTCCCGCGCCCAGTCGATCGACAGGCCCATGCGCTTCAACTCGGTGCGCATATTGGCGATATTGTCGTAGGTCCATTGCCCCGGATGGATGCCCCGCTCCCGCGCCGCATTCTCCGCCGGCAGGCCAAAGGCGTCCCAGCCCATTGGATGCATCACCTGATGGCCGCGCGCCCGCTTGTAGCGGGCGACCACATCGCCCAGCGTATAGTTGCGGACGTGTCCCATATGGATCTTCCCGCTGGGATACGGGAACATCTCAAGAACATAATACTTGGGCCTGGTGCCATCCGGTACATCCGGCACGACGAAGCAGGCGCGGCGATTCCATTCCGCCTGCCAGCGTGGCTCGGCGGCGGCGAAATCATGTCGGATGTCGGGGCGTGTCGGGGTGCTGGCGTCGCTCATGGGATCGATGACCTGATTGACCCAAGGGAATAAGCCGAGCCCCGCCCCGAGGGAAGGCCTCAGGCGGTCCGGCCGCTGGCTTCTGGCAACCTCACCTGGCCCATGATGCCCATCCACCGGTCCAGATGCAGGCTTCCGAGATGGCGGCGCAGCGTGAACAGGGCGCGCGGCTTGCGGACCATGTAACGAAATCTGTTGCATCGGCCTTGTGATTGCCGGGACTGCCATCTCTCGGAATAGTTGAAAGACCGGCGTTTGTGCATCTCCTAGGTCTGGCGCCGGAGGATTGCATCATGCGTCGGATTATTCTTCTCTCGGTTATCACCCTCAGTGCTTGCGCCAGCCCCGAAACGGCCGCCGTGCCGCAGGTCGAACTCAGTGCCATCAGGCAAGTGACCATGTCTGGCACTCCCCTGAGTTGGCAGGAATTGCGGGTTCATCCGGCCTTGCTGCGGCGCGCCTGCGCCGTCGGTACCCTGGTGAACGTGGATGGCGAAGTCGTCGGCTATTGCCGCGGCGGACGGCAATGCCGGACCAATGATTGGCGCCCGGTGGCCCCCGGCTGCAACCAATCTCCCGAATACCACGCCGGCCCGGTCGCCACGCCGCCGGCGCCCACACCCCCGGCGTCTACACCCCTGGCGCCCGCAACCCCGGCTCCGTCCAATCGGATGGCCGACCTCGCGGTGGTGCGCTGATCCGTCAGCCCTTGGCCTCGGGCATATGCCCGAGGGTGCCGGCATACTTGTCCTGGGCCGCCGCTGGCAGGAAGGCTTCCTCCAGCGCGCGGATGCGGTCGAAGCCGGCAAAGAGATGCACATTGCCCAGCGGGTGGAGCTTGGTGCGGGCATCCACCTCCGCCTCGGCCATGGCGCCCTGCTGCTTCATGGCGACGGCCAAATCATGCACCGCCATGATGGTCTGACGCAGCACCGCGCCGGGCAGGATGGTGACGGCAATGCCGAGTTCCGCCATCTCCGCCTCGGATAGCCGGGGCGAGATGCCGGTCTGGTTGTAGAAGACTGGTCCCTTCACCTGGCGGCAGACCTCGGCGATCTCGGCCTTGCTGGTCGGGCCCTCGACGAAGGCGAGATCGGCGCCGGCCTCCAGGAACAGGTTGGCACGGGTGATGGCTTCCTCCAGCGAGCCGCCATGGGCGCCGCGCGCATCGGTGCGGGCAATCAGGGTGAAGTCCGGGTCCAGGGCGCGGCGGGTCTCGCTGGCGGCGCGGATCTTGGCCACCGCCTCCTCCCGCCCGATCACCTCCCGCCCGGCGACATGGCCACAGCGCTTGGGCGCCACCTGGTCCTCGATATGGATGCCGGCGACGCCAGCGCGGATATATTCCTCGACGGTGCGGACCACGTTGATCGCGTTGCCGAAGCCGGTATCCGCATCGGCGATCAGCGGCGCGGTGATGGCCCCGGCGATGAATCTGGCATTCATCGCCATTTCCGTCAGGGTGATCAGCCCGGCATCCGGCAGGCCGAGCAGGCTCAGCGAGGTGCCGTAGCCGGTCATGTAGATCGCCTCATGCCCGGCATGCTCCAGGATGCGGGCGGTCAGCGCATTGTAGCAGCCCGGCAGCACCAGAGCGGTGCCCAGGTGGGCTCCACGGGCGAGCATGGCGCGGAAGCGCGTGGTGGCGCGCGCGGTGGACCCTTGGCCGAGACGCATGGACTGAATTCCCCCTGGACTTGCCCCCAGTCTCGACCGTCGCGGGCCGGGGTCAAGCAGCACCGGCAGAATGCCCCTTGCGACCCGGCGTGGCAGGGGTACATCCGGTGGCGTGTTGCATCTCCTCAAGCTGTCGGTCGGCCCCAAGGATGTGGGGCAATTGCGGGATATCCAGGCGCGTCGCGCCCTGGTGGACCCGCCGCTGCGCCATCAGACCCGCATGATGCCGAAGCGGGCGGCGGAACTGACCGAGGGTGGGTCCATCTACTGGGTGGTCGCCGGCTTCGTGCAGGTGCGCCAGCGCATCCTCGATATCATCGAGGATGCCTGGGATGATGGGACCCGCTGCGCCGGGCTGATCCTGGACCCGGTGCTGGTCCCCGTCGCAGCGCGCCAGGTGAAGGCCTTCCAGGGCTGGCGCTACTTGGCGCCGGAGGCGGCGCCCGCCGATGTCGCGGCTAGCAACGCGGCGGAAGGCGCCGAGGAGATGCCGGAGAAGCTGCGGGCCGAATTGCGCGCCCTGGGGCTGCTGTGACCCTTCGCTAGGCCAGCGACAGCGCCCGCACTGCCAGCAGGGCGGTCAACCCCACCCCCAGCGCTGGCACAGCCGCCCGCCCAGCATCGTATAGCCCAGCAGCCCGCCGGCCGGTCACGCCAGCCGCTTCGAGCGGCAGCCCCGCCACGACCCCGCCGGGCACCACCACCGCCATGATGACGGAGGCCGAGAGCGTTGCCTGGGACACCGCCGTCGCCCAGGCGATCAGCGGATGGTCCGGCCGCAGCGCCCCGGCGACCAGCAGCCCGAGCGCCCGCAGCCCCGGCATCGCCAGCGCCGCCAGCAGCAACGCCGCATCAGCGCTGTCCACGCCGCCACCCCAGCAGGAAGGCCACGCCACCGTCCCGCCGAGTAGCCCGGCCCAGCAGGCCCCAGGCCAGCGGCCGCTGCCATGAGGCATGGAGCAGCGCTGACGGCATAAAAAAGCCTCTCCCTGTTAAGGGAGAGGCTGTGGCCGGCGCGGCTTCAGCGGGAGGCGGACTGGCTTCGCAGCTCCCGAGCCCGGGCGAGGACCTTGTCCTCGAGATCCGAATTGGTGGCGGCCGAGACCGGGCTATCCACCCACTGGCCACGATCGAGCGTCTGGCGGAACACCTGGACCCTGACGCCATCCGAGCGCAGCTGTCGGCCCAGCACATAGGCCTGGGCGCGGAAGCGTTCGCCATTGGCCGAGGGCGGCGTGTACCATTCGGTGATGATGGTGCCGCCGAAGGGATCGGCCGAGGCCAGCGGCATGAAGGACAGGGTATCGAGCGTGGCGCGCCAGAGATAGGCATTCACGCTGAGGCCACTGCCGCCGCCGGTCGCCGCGGCCTCACGGGTTTCGCGGTCCTTGTCCACGCCGAAGACGACGATGCCGGCGCTGGCACCCTGCGGGCGGTTGCGCGCGCGGCCGTTGCGCCAGTCGCCATATTCGTCGTTTTGCACCAGCCGCTGGTTTTCACCGCCGCAGGCTGAGAGCAAAGGAAGCAGCACGCCGAAGGCGATGAGGGCAGGTTTCATGGCGCGCGCACGATAGGCGCGTTCGGTGCCGGATCAAGCGACAAAACGGTCAGAATCGAAAAAGGGCGGCAGGTTGCCCTGCCGCCCCCATATCGCTGGTCCCGAAGGATCAGAAAGCCAGACGGGTGCCCAGGATGAAGACCTTCGCGGTGGCCTTGTCCTGCACGCCGGGGTTGGAGGGGTCGAGGTCGCGGCCACGCTCGGCAACCGTGTAGCTGCTGAACTCGGCGAGCAGATCAAGGCCCGGCGCCAAGCGGTAGTTGCCGCCCACGCCGTAGCCGAGACGACGCATCATCCCTGCGCCGTAGCCGGTGGCGCCCGGAGCGGATGCGTTAGCAATAAGCGCGGCATTCGAACCAGCACCGGCTGCGTTGTACTGGCTGCGGCTGTTGCCCTCGAAGGTACCGATCACGTAGTTGCCACCGACGGTGAACGGCCCGGCGGTATAGCTGAGACCAGCGAAGAACTGATCCATGGGACGGTCACCGCGGATGGTGTTGCCCCAAAAGAAGTTCGCATCGCCGTGCTCGTACTGCGCGCCAACCGTGAAGCCGTAGGCGGAAGCCTGCGCACCGACCTGGAAGACATTCAGGTTGTTGAAGACGCGGGACTGGGTGCCGGTGAGCGACAGCTCGCGGGCGGCGCCAGCGCCGACATAGCCACCGGTGACGGCCAGGCCGATGCCGGCCAGGCTGCCACGCCAACGCGCCGCGGCCTGCACTTCATTGCGGCGAGCCGAAAAGTTCGGGCCGGCGGCGGCGATGCCGACGCCGCTGGCGCCGGTGAAGGCATAGGCGGTGTCGCAGTAGCCGCTGGATTGGTTGGAAGAACAGCCGGTGTCTTCGCCTTCGTTGTAGTTGAAGGCATAGCTGGCGCCGAAGTCGAAGCCGAAGAACTGCGGCGACAGATAGATGATCTTGGTGTTGTCGCCGAGCGAGCCAGGGGCCGTCGTGGTGCGGTCATTGGCCTGCCGCGAGACGAAGGATTCACGGTCGCCGTAGACGCCGCCGGAGCCGAAGTTGGTGACGACGCCGCTGTTCATCAGGCCGCCGACCGGGCCGTCCTCGTCGCCGAAGCGGATCTGGCCGAAGGTCGGGGAGGCGATGAAGGCGTAGTATTCGTCGATGCTGGCGGTCGACTTGCCGGTGCTCGCCCGCTGCTGGACGATGTTGCGGCCTTCCTGCTGGTTGAAGGCGATCTCGATCACCGCGCCGTAGCTGAGGCCATTGGCGGTCTTGCCGTTGACGAAGACATGGACTTCGGCGTCGGTGCTGAAGTCGTTCTTCGACAGGCGGGCCACGTTGCCGGTGCTATCGACGCCTAGGTTGCCGGTTCCGCCGGCGGTGCCCGTAGGCAGCGTCGAGCCAACGAGAGCAGGAGAGCCGGGCGTCGCAGGCGTCGTCACCTGCGTCGAATTCCGGCCCGTCTGCTGCGTGTAACCGTAGTAGGCCCGGAAGAAACCACCAATACGAACGGTCGGGGCTTCCTGCGCCACGGCAACCGCCGGAGCCAGAAGCGCCGCGCCGACCACCGCGGTCGTGCCCAGCAGTATCTTGCGCATCGTAAAACCTCCTCACTCGCCGGGCACGCCCGACTATTCCCTTGACCCACCCGCCCCCCCGCAGCCTTGGCTGCTTTGACAGGTGCCGTATCCGGCCCGACCTGAGCCGGCAGCCGGACATGACCGGGTCCGCACCGGACTATGATCCGTAGCAATAAACTCGGGCAACCGGGCAACTGACGCCAACGCGACTTCCCCGAGACACTGTGGCGCAATGGCCACATTGTAACGCGTGGTTCCGGTTACAGCGCGGCCAAGCCGCCGATCGCCGCTAATCCGCCGGCGCGGCGTGGCACGCGGGACACGCTATGTGGCCCGATGCCGCCCAATGCAACCACGGGCCGGCGCCCGGCGCGTGCCGCCAGCGCTGCCCAGCGCGAGGCTCCCAGCGGCTTTGCCCCCGGATGGCTGAGAGTGGCGAATATGGGGGAGAGCACCACCGCATCGGCCCGGAGACGCCGGCCTCGTGCCAGCCCGGCCCAGCCATGTGCCGCCACCGTCAGCATCAGGCTCCGGCGGCGGTGCCGGGCCAGGAGAAACGGCAGCAGACCGGTCGCCATCCGCCGATCCGGCAGGTGCAGGCCGGCCGCGAAGCGCAAGGCGAGGCGACCATCGCCCGCCACCAGCAGGATCAGCCGCCGGCGCCTGGCCTGGGCCGCCACATCGCGCAGCATGGCCGGCGCCAAGCTCCGGGCCACCACGACGGCGCCGGGCGGCAGCCGCTCCATCGCAGCCCGCGGATCAGGCAGGCGGATCGGGTCGCTGAACAGATAGAGCCGCGGGCTTCCAAAGGGCGGCTTGAGCCGCCGCACCGCCGCCTCTAGCCTTCGCACCGCATGACCGATTTCACCGACATCCCTGTCAACCTCGCCCGTATCCGCGCCAGGATCGCCGAGGCTGCCCTTCGCGCCAACCGGCCTGCGGAGGCGGTGACCCTGGTCGCCGTCTCCAAGACCAACCCGGTCGAGGCGGTGGCCGCCGCCCTGGCTGCCGGCCAAACCATCTTCGGGGAAAACCGGGTGCAGGAAGCCGCGGGGAAATTTCCCCAGCTACGGGCGGACTGGCCGGCGCTTCGCCTGCACATCATCGGCGGGTTGCAGACCAACAAGGCCCGCGAGGCGGTGCGCCTGGCCGATGTCATCGAAAGCCTCGACCGGCCGAAGCTGGCCGCGGCCATCGCCGAGGCGATCGTCAAGGAAGGTCGTGCACCCAAGCTGCTGGTCCAGGTGAATACCGGGGATGAGCCGCAGAAGGCCGGGGTGCCCCGCGCCGAGGCGGAGGATTTCCTGCGGGCCTGTCGGGACAGCTGGAACCTGCCCATCCATGGGCTGATGTGCATTCCCCCGGCCGAGGAGGATCCGCGGCCGCATTTCCTCCACCTCGCGGAGCTGGCCGCCCGCCATGCCCTGCCGGTACTGAGCATGGGCATGAGCGCCGATTTCGAAGCGGCGATCGCCTGCGGTGCCACCCATGTGCGGGTAGGATCGGCTGTCTTCGGGGCTCGCGGCTAGACCCAAGGAGCGGCGCGGGGCGACGCCTCGCATGGTCCAGGGCCGCTCGGCCGCAGCGTGCCACCGGCCATAGGCGGACGTGGGCAAATCATGTCCAGATGGAAATTATCCGGCGACCTCGATGGCGGTCAGCCCGGCCGAAAGCACGGCCCTGAGCGCCGCTTCGGGCAGGGCGATGCAGCCTTCCGTGGGCGCCAGGTCAGGTCGTGCCAGATGCAGGAAAATGGCGCTGCCCCGGCCCCGGGCGATGGGTTCGCCATCCTGGCCATCGTTCCAGCCAAGCACGCCGATGATGTCGTAGACCGAATCCTCCCGCCACAGCCTCTCGTGCCCGGCGTCATGCGGCAGGATGATGTGACGGTTGTAATCCCGGTGGCCCGGGTCGTCGCACCAGCCATCGCTGGCCGAGATCGGCTCGACCGCCGTGCGGCAGACCGGCGGCGCAACCCGGTCCGCACGGTATAAGACGCGGCGCAGGGGCAGCAGGCCAACCGGCGTGGCGCCGTCGCCTTCCCGCTTGTCCCGGCGGATGCCGCCCTTGCCGAGCGCACAACGCCAGACCTGGCCGGCGAAACGCAGCAGCCCATCCGGCCGCACCAGCGCATGGCCGAGAGCAGGGTCCATTGCCATCACGCGAGCAGGTGGCCGAACCGCCGGGCCTTGGTTTCCAGATAGTGGTCGTTCACCCCGTTTGGGGCGAAGGAATGCTGTTCCCGCCCTTCCACGGCGATGCCGCAGGCGGCCAGGGCAGCCAGCTTGTCCGGATTATTGGTCAGCAGCCGGACGCGCGGAATGCCGAGCTGCTCCAGCATGGTGGCGGCCACCATGAAGTTGCGTTCATCGGCGCCCCAGCCGAGCGCCCGATTGGCATCCAGCGTGTCCAGCCCGGAATCTTGCAGCGTATAGGCCCGGAGCTTGTTCACCAGCCCGATGCCGCGGCCTTCCTGCGCCAGATAGATCAGCACGCCGGCGCCAGCCTCCCCCATGCGGTGGATGGCGCCGCGCAGCTGCGGCCCACAATCGCAGCGGAGCGAGCCCAGCAGGTCGCCGGTGAAGCATTCGGAATGCAGCCGGGTCAGCGGCGCGCCGCCTTTGGCGGCCAGTTCCTCCGGCCGGCCGACCAGGATGGCCAGGTGCTCGATTCCGCCATCGGCAGCGCGAAAGGCGACGATGCGGCTGTCCGGCGCGCCCTCGAGCGGCACCGCTGCCTCGGCGACCCGGCGCAGGCTGGTGGCGATCTCCATGGGATAGGCGAGGATATCGGCGGCATCGATGGATAGCAGGCCCTCCCGGGCCATCAGCGCATGCGGCGCCGCGATCACCGCCGGCAGCAGGCGCCCGAGCTTGGCCAGGGCCAGCGCGGCGGCAGCCAACGGAGGGGCGGAGACGCGTTCATGGCGGGTGCCTTCCGGCAAGCGCTCCGCCGTGGGATCGGCAAGGCTGCGCAACTGGGCCGGATCGAGCAGGCTGGGCGGCAGGCGCAGCGCCACGGCCGCATCTTCCACCAGCGGCACCGGGCGCAGCAGGGGGTTGGGTGCGACCACCAGGGCACGGCTCGGCGCCAGCAACAGGATCGCCGGCCCCTTGGCAAGCCTGGCGATGCCAGCCAGGCCGGCAGCGCCAACCGTCTCCGCCGCGGCGAGGATCAGCGCATGGTCCCCATCCTGCAACAGCACGGGCGTGCCGCGGCGCAAATCCGAGGCGGCGCGATGGACCGCGCGCAGGCTAAGGGTGGCAGCGTCCGGCAAATCGGAGACGGCATCGACCTGCGGACCAGGAGCGATTGAAAAGGGCATGTGATCAGTCAGTATCCAACCTCGCCGCATGGCGCGCTGTGAATGTGGCGCGGGAACGGCGCCTGACAGGGTGGGCAGCGAAATATTGATCCGGCCGCCGCGCGATCCGGCCGGCCGCGGTATAGCTTGACAGGTCTGCCATAGCGTCGCCATCGAGACCGGCTAATGCTAGCAGGGTAAAAAGTCGACCCTTAGGGAGATGGCATGGCTGGCCCACGCCCATTGTTGATCGTGGATGATGACGTTGCTTTGCGGGCAACCCTGGCGGAACAGCTGTCCCTGGATGGCGAATTCGCGCCGGCCGAAGCTGCGACCGCCATGGACGCCGAGCGGATGCTGACCGACGCATCCGCGCGCTTCGACGCCGTCCTGTTGGATATCGGCCTGCCCGACGGGGATGGACGGGAGCTGTGCACCCGGCTGCGCCGGCAAGGGCTGAAGATCCCCATCATCATGTTGACCGGCGCGGATGCGGAGCAGGATGTGGTGCGCGGCCTGGATGCCGGCGCCAACGACTACATCGCCAAGCCCTTTCGCCTCAACGAATTGCTGGCCCGGCTGCGCGCGCAGCTCCGGGTCTATGATAATTCCGAGGATGCCGTCTTCCCCATCGGGCCCTACAGCTTCCGCCCTGCGGCCAAGCTGCTGCTGGAGCCGGCACGCAACCGCAAGATCCGGTTGACCGAGAAGGAATGCGCCATCCTCAAGTATCTCTATCGCGCCGGTAGCCGGCCGGTGGGCCGGCAGATCCTGCTGAACGAGGTCTGGGGCTACAACAGCGCCGTCACCACCCATACGCTCGAGACCCACATCTACCGGCTGCGGCAGAAGATCGAGCCGGACCCGACCAATGCGCGGCTGCTGCTGACCGAAGGAGGCGGCTACCGGCTGAATCCGGCAGCCGGCACCGACGGCCAGGGTTAATAAAACCGGGGCCAGTGGGCCAGGCTATTCTAGGCGGGCCGCCTCGTCGAAGCTCAGCCGCGGACTGCGCGGGAACAGGCCGCTGTCATCGCCATAACCGAGGTTGACCAGGAAGTTGGACTTCCAGCCGGTGCCGGCGAAGAAGGCCTCGTCCACCTTGGCATTGTCGAAGCCGCTCATGGCGCCGGTGTCCAGCCCGACCGCGCGGGCCGCCAGGATCAGGTAGGCGCCCTGCAAGGTGCCGTTGCGGAAGGCGGTCACCTCGGCCAGGGCATCGTTGCCGGCGAACCACGAGCGCGCATCGGCATGCGGGAACAGCTTGGGCAGCTCGTCATAGAAACGCGTATCATGGGCCACGATGACGGTAACGGGGGCGGTCATCGTCTTGGCGATGTTGCCCTCGGACAATGCGCCCTTCAGCTTGGCCTTGCCCTCGGCCGTGCGGACGAAGACAAAGCGGGCCGGGGAGCTGTTGGCGCTGGTCGGGCCGTACTTCAGCAGGTCGTAAAGCTCCTGCAGCTTGGTATCCGGCACCGGGCGGTCCTGCCAGGCATTGTGGCTCCGGGCGCTGCGGAACAACTGGTCGAGGGCGGCGGATTCGAGATTCATCGGTGGCTCCGTTCTGCGTTCGGCCACCGATAGCGCGCCGCCGGCCCTTGGGGCCAATGCCATGCCGGTATCGTCACCATCACCGGCGGTGATGGTGACAGGATGGGCTCAGGCGTCGACCTGCTCCACCGCCGTAACCTCGGGCACGTAATGCCGCAGCATGTTTTCGACGCCATGCTTGAGGGTGGCGCGGGACGAGGGGCAGCCCGAGCAGGCGCCCTGCAGATGCAGCTTCACCACGCCGTCGCGGAAGCCGCGAAACACGATGTCGCCGCCATCTCCGGCAACCGCCGGGCGAACCCGGGTGTCCAGCAGTTCCTTGATCTGCTCCACGATCTCGCTGTCCGCGGGGTCGTATTCCTCCGCCTCGGCATCGGCGTCGCTGTCCAGCACGGGCAGGTCGGCCATGAAATGATCCATGATCGCGCCGAGCACCTGCGGCCGCAGCGAGAACCATTCAGCGTCGTCGGTCTGGGTCACGGTGATGAAATCACCGCCCAGGAAGACCCGGGCCACGCCGCCGAGGGCGAAGATCCGCGCCGCCAGCGGGCTGCGGCCCGCCACCTCGGCAGAGGCGAAGTCGGCGGTGCCGCGGTCGCCCATGACCTCCCGGCCCGGGAGGAACTTCAGCGTGGCGGGGTTGGGGGTGCCTTCGGTTTCGATGAACATGGGTAGGGTCCTGCCAAGCCGGCTGGTGAGATATCCGTACTAACGTGGTCGGCTTTAGGCGAGGATGCAACCCACCCCCGTCATTCCACCCGCGTCATTCCGCGGCCACGGCCGGGGTGCCGCCGTGCTTCGCGCCGCGGGACTTCTTCCCCTGGGGCGGCTCATGCGCGATCTCGGCCAGGGTCTGCTCGACATGCCGGCTGAAGACGAAATCGGCCTTCCGCTGCTTCGAGAGGTCGATCTCGGGCGCCATCTCGCCGGTGGTCTTCGGGCCGGTCATCTGCCGGGCGATGGCTTTCCAGGGATGCTTGACGCTGTCGATCACCGCAGTGGCCTCGAACCCGGAATGCACCATGCAGTCGGCGCATTTCTCGTAATTGCCGACGCCGTACTTGTCCCATTCGGTGCTGTCCATCAGCTCGGCGAAGGTCTTGGCATAGCCCTCGCCCAGCAGATAGCAGGGCCGCTGCCAGCCGAAGATGTTGCGTGTCGGGTTGCCCCAGGGCGTGCAGTGATAGGTTTGGTTGCCCGCCAGGAAGTCCACGAACAGCGGCGAATTACCAATCTTCCAGCCCTTGCCCTTGCCGCGGGAAAAGATGCCGCGGAACAGCTCCTTGGTCTTCTTGCGGTTGAGGAAGTGCTGCTGGTCGGGCGCCCGCTCATAGGCATAGCCGGGGGAGACCATGATGGCATCCACCCCCATGGCGGTGACGTCGTCGAAGAACTTCGCCATGCGCTCGGGCTGGGCATTGTCGAACAGCGTGGCATTGATGGCGACGCGGAAGCCGCGGGCCTTGGCATCCTTCAGCGCCGCGACGGCGCGCACATAGACGCCTTCCTGGCTCACCGCCCAGTCATGGTGCTCCTTGTCGCCATCCAGATGGATGTCCCAGGTGAAATTGGGGTGCGGCTTGTACTGCTCGATCCGCTTTTCCAGCAGCAGGGCGTTGGTGCAGAGGATGACCACCTTGCCCTTGGCGAGGATGCCTTCGACGATCTGCGGCATTTCCTTGTGCAACAGCGGCTCGCCGCCGGCGATGGCGACCACCGGCACGCCGGTCTGGTCGACCGCGTCCAGGCATTCCTCGACCGAGAGGCGCTTGTTCAGGATCGGGTCCGGATAGTCGATCTTGCCGCAGCCGGAGCAGGCCAGGTTGCACTTGAACAGCGGCTCCAGCATCAGCACCAGCGGGTAGCGCTTGCGCCCGGCCAAGTGCTGCTTGACCACATAGGCGCCGACCTTGATCTGCTGCCGCAGCGGGATACCCATCGCTAACCGCTCCTCAGCTTGCCGCGCTGGCTTCGGCTTCGACCAAAGCCGCGGGCAGCTTGAATGATATGTCTTCGACAATGCCCGGCAGGGTCGAGACCTCGACCGGACCAAGCTGGCCCAGCGCCGCGATCACTTCCTGCACCAGGCTTTCCGGAGCGGAGGCCCCGGCCGTGATTCCTACCGCTTCCGCACCCCGCAGCCATTCCGGCCGCAGCGCCCGGGCATCCGCGATCAGGTAGCAGGGCACCCCCTGCTCCGACCCGATTTCACGGAGGCGGTTAGAGTTGGAACTATTGGAAGCCCCTACAACCAGCAAAAGATCAACCCGCTTGGCCAATTCGCGTACCGCCGTCTGCCGGTTCTGGGTGGCGTAGCAGATATCCCGCGTATCAGGCCCGACGAGGTCCGTGAAGCGCCGACGCAACGCATCGATGACCACACGGGTATCATCCACCGATAATGTGGTCTGGGTGACATAGGCCACCGGCCGGTCGGCCGGCAGGGCCAGGGCGTCGACGGCCGCGGCACTGCCGACCAGATGCACCTCCCCCGGAATCTGCCCCAGCGTCCCCTCGACCTCCGGGTGGCCGGCATGGCCGATCAGGATGACGGTCCTGCCCTGGGCGATGTAGCGGCGGCCTTCGGTATGCACCTTGGACACCAGCGGGCAGGTCGCATCCAATACGGGCAGGCCCCGGGCCGCGGCGGCCGCTTCCACCTCACGGCCAACGCCATGGGCGCTGAAAACGGTCACCGCACCGGCCGGCACCTCATGCAATTCCTCGACGAAACGGGCGCCCTTGGCGCGGAGCAGGTCCACGACCCGGCGATTATGGACGATTTCATGCCGCACGAAGACCGGCGCACCGTATCTGTCCAGCGCCCGCTCGACGATATCGATCGCCCGCACGACGCCGGCACAGAAGCCTCTCGGCTGCGCCAAAATGATCCGCATCAATACGCCCCCTGCTCGAACCCTATCCTCCGATGCCCGGGACACACTCCTCCTTGGCTCGCCGACAGGTTTTGTTCCGCATCGCAGCATCTTGCGCTGACAGCGTTTTGCTGCACTTTGCCAGCATCTTGCAACCGGGGAGTGGCGCTGCGGCGTAGCGGCAGCGGAACGGTCCTGACCGGAGGCCATCTTGTACCCTAGCTTTTCAAAGGCCCTCGCCAGCCGGCGTGCACTGGTCGTGCTCGCCCTCGGCATTGCGCTGCCGGCGCCCGCCTTCGCCCATGCCGTCGTCGTCGCCTCGGATCCCGCTGCCGGCGCTGCCCTGGCCACTGCCCCGACGACAGTGTCCATCCGCTTCAACAGCCGGCTCGACCATGGTCGCAGCCGCCTGCTGCTGATCGGCGCCGCCGGCGACCAGGCCACCCTGCCGATCAGCCCGGACAGCGAGCCGACCGTGCTCGAGGCACCGGTCACCGGCATCGGACCCGGTAGCTGGCGGCTGCGTTGGCAGGTCCTGGCGGTGGATGGCCACATCACGCGCGGCGACATCCCCTTCACCATCCAGGCGCGCTGAGCCGGACCGGTGGAGCAATTCCTCGATCTCTACGGTTTCGCAAGCGTTATCATCCACGCGGCGGAACTCGTGGCGCGGACCATCCTGCTCGGCAGCGTGGTATTCTGGGTGCTGCTGGCCGTGCCGGCTGGCCGCCATATGCCCCCGGGCGACGCCGCGCGCCTGCATGCCATCGCCCGCCGGGCCGTGCTGGCCTCCGGCCTCGCCGCGGTCGGCACCACGCTGCTATCCGGCCTGCTGGGGCTGGTGGCGCTGGAAGCGACGCTGGGGATCGGCACCGGGGCACTGATCGGAGCCAATTTCATCGCCCTGACCGGACTGGCCCTGCTGGCCTTGCTGGTGGTGCTGGCCCTGGCCCTGCCCGAGGCGGTGCCGACCGCCGGCCGGCGCTGGGCGCTGCTGGCCGGGGCCGCGGCACTACTATTGGCCGTCACCTTCGGCAGCCATGCCATCGCCCGGAGCGAGGGCCGCCCGATGCTGCTGGCGGCCACCGGACTGCACCAGGCCGGCGCTGCCTTCTGGCTGGGCGGGTTGCCCTGCCTGCTGGCTGCGCTGCGCCTGACGCCGGTTTCCGCCCGGCAGGTCGGGCAGCGCTATTCCCTGCTGGCCGCCGGCGGCGTCGGCCTGATCCTGCTCGGCAGCGCCGGCTTCTGGCTGGGCTATATCGGTGCCGTCGAGGCGGTCTACGGCACGGCCTATGGCTCCATGGCCGCCACCAAGCTGGTGATGCTGGGGCTGCTGCTGGTGCTGGGCGCGGCGAATTTCCGGCTGCTGCATGGGGTCGCACCGGTGGGTGCCGGCCTGCCTCGCCTGCGGCGTTTCATCGAGGCCGAGATGGCCATCGGCATCGCCGTCCTGGCGGTCGCCGCCTCCCTCACCTCGGTCCCGCCGGCGGCGGATCTGCCGGATGACCGCGTCACCTGGACCGAGATCGCCGAACGCTTCACCCCCGAATGGCCGCGGCTGAGCAGCCCGGACCATGCCGACCTCGCCATCCCGGCCTTGCAGGCGCAGCTCGATGCCGAATGGCAGCAGCGCCAGGCCGCCCAGCGGCCGGAGGCCTTCACCCCTGGCGAGGGGCTGCTGCCGCCGCGCAACGCCACGGACATCGCCTGGAGCGAGTACAACCATCACTGGGCCGGCATCATGGTGCTGCTGGTCGGGCTGGCGGCCTTGCTGGACGCGACCGGGCGGGTGCCGGTGGCGCGGCACTGGCCGTTGGTCTTCCTCGGCCTCGCCGGTTTCCTGCTGGTCCGCTCGGACCCGGAGGCCTGGCCACTGGGGGATATCGGGCTGCTGGACAGCCTGCGCGACCCGGAGGTGGTGCAGCACAAGATCGCCGCGCTGCTGGTGGTCGGCTTCGCCCTGTCGGAATGGAGCGTCCGCCTCGGCCTGCTGCGGGGCCGGGTCCGCTTCGTCTTCCCGGTGGCGATGCTGGCCGGCGGCGTGCTGCTGCTGGCGCATACCCATGCGATTTCCAATATCAAGGAAGCCCAGCTTATCGAGCTGTCCCACCTGCCGCTCGCGGTCTTCGCGGTGATCGGCGGTTGTGCCCGTTGGACCGAGCTGCGCGGGCCGGAGGCGCTGGCACGGGTGGCGCGCTGGCTTTGGCCGGTCTGCCTCGTGACGATCGGCCTGCTGTTGCTGCTGTACCGGGAATCCTGAGCCTTGCCGGATGCCGTCTTGCCTGCCGCTGCAATCGGGCCGCTGGCACGCGGCTGCCGCCGGCTGGCCGGGGCCAGCGCCCGTCGCCCCTGGGTCCCGCTGACCCTCGCCCTGTTGGTGGCCCTGCTGGCCGGGCTGGTCGTCTCCCAGCGCTTCACCATGAACACCGATACCGACGCGCTCTTCCCGGCCGACCTGCCCTGGCGGCTGACCGAGCAGCGGATGGCGGCGGCCTTCCCGCAACGCGAGCAGGTGATCGCCGTGGTGGTCGATGGCCCGACCGGCGATGCCACCGATCGCGCCGCCGCCGCCCTGGCCGCCGCCCTGGCCCGCCGCCCCGACCTGTTCCGCAGCATCCAGCGCCCCGATGCGCTGGAATTCTTCCGCCGCAACGGCCTGCTGTTCCTCGATGCAGCCGCGGTGCGGGAGACGACGGAGCGGATCATCGCTGCCCAGCCGCTGCTCGGCACCCTGGCGGCCGATCCCAGCCTGCGCGGCATCGCCGAGGCCTTCGGCCTGATCCTCACCGGGATCGACCAGGGCGCGGCGACGCTCGACAGCATCGCCGCACCCCTGGCGGCCCTGGCCGGGGCGGCGGAGGCGGCCGCTGGCGGCCGGGTGGCACCGCCCGATTGGGGGGCGTTGTTCACCGGCCGGGCTCCCGACCCGATGGAATTGCGCCGCTTCGTGCTGGTGCAGCCGCATCTGGACTTCTCCGCCCTCAGCCCCGGCGCCACCGCAGCCGATGCCATCCGCGCCGCGGCGCAGGCCCTGGATATTCCTGGCATCCGCATGCGCATGACCGGCGAGGTGCCGATGGCGGATGAGGAATTCGCCAGCGTGGCGGATGGCGCGGTGCGCAATACGCTGCTGTCGCTGGGCCTGGTCGCCCTGCTGCTGTGGCTGGCGCTGCGATCCTGGCGGCTGATCCTGCCGGTCCTGGCGACCCTGTTGCTGGGCTTGCTCGTGACGGCGGCCTTCGGTGCGGCGGTGATCGGGCCGTTCAACCCGCTGTCGATCGCCTTCGCGGTGCTGTTCATCGGCCTCGGCGTCGATTTCGGCATCCAGCTCGCGATCCGCTACCGGGAGCAGCGGCGGCGGTTCGACGACCTGGCCACCGCCATCGCCGCGGCCGGGGCGGTCGCCGGGCCGGGCATCGTGCTGGCCGCCCTGGCGGTCGCCGGCGCCTTCCTGGCCTTCCTGCCGACCGAATACCGCGGGGTATCGGAACTGGGCGCCATCGCCGGCTTCGGCATGCTCATCGCCGCCTTCCTGTCGCTCAGCGTGCTGCCGGCGCTGCTGCAGCTGGCGGCGCCGCAGGCGGAGGCGGCTGAGGTCGGCTGGGCCAGCCTCGCCCCGTTGGAAGGCTGGCTGACGCGGCATGCGCGGCCGGTGGTCGCCGGGCTCGGCCTGCTCGCGCTGGGCGCGGCGGCGGTGCTGCCGCGGCTGGCCTTCGATTTCAACCCGCTGAACCTGCGCGACCCGCGGTCCGAGGCGGTGGCGACTTTCCGCGACCTGCTGGGCTCGGCCGAGACCACGCCCAATACGCTGAACATCCTGGCCGCCGATCTCGCTGCGGCGCAGCCGCTGGCCGCCCGGCTGGAAGCCCTGCCCGAGGTGGCACGGGTGATGACCCTCGCCGGCTTCGTGCCTGAGGACCAGACGGCCAAGCTGGTGCTGATCCAGGATGCCGCCGATCTGCTTGGCCTGACCCTGGCGCCGCCCGAGGTCGCCGCGCCGCCGACCGATGCCGCAACGGCTACGGCCCTGTCCAGCCTGGCCGCCGGTCTGCGACGGCACGCGACAGGCCCGGCGGCGGCCGACGCCCTACGGCTTGCGGCGGCCCTGGAGGCCTTGTCGCCCGCTGGCCGTACCTTGCTGGCGCGCGCCTTGCTGCCCGGCCTGAGCGGCACCCTGGCGCAATTGGGCGAGGTCCTGCAGGCCGCGCCGGTCACCCTGGCGTCGCTGCCGCCGGAGCTGGTGCGGGACTGGGTCGCCGCCGATGGCCGCGCCCGCATCGAGGTCTGGCCGAAAGACCTCTCGGACGACAACGACGCCCTGCGCCGCTTCGCCGCCGCGGTGCGGGCGGTGGCGCCGGATGCCAATGGCATGGCGGTCTCGATCCAGGCCTCCTCCACCACCATCCGCGAGGCCTTCATCGTCGCGGGGGTCATCGGGCTCGGCTGGACCTGCCTGCTGCTGCTCGGCGCCTTGCGCAACCTGCGGCTGGCGCTGCTGGCCCTGGCGCCGCTGCTGCTGGCCGGGCTGGTGACCCTGGCGGTCTGCGCGGTCTTCGGCCCGGCATTGAACCTGGCGAATATCATTGCCCTGCCGCTGCTGTTCGGGATCGGTGTCGCGTTCGACATCTATTTCGTGGTCGCCTGGCAAGCCGGGCAGCGCAGCCTGTTGCCGACGGCATTGACCCGGGCGGTGCTGTTCAGCGCGCTGACCACCGGCTGTGCCTTCGGCACTTTGGCGCTTTCGGCCCATCCCGGTACCGCCAGCATCGGGGTGCTGCTGGCGATGTCCCTGGTGGCGACCCTGGCGGCGGTTTTGCTGGCACTGCCGGCGCTGCTGCAGGCCTTCGCGCCGGATCATGGCCGCGACCCCTAATATGATTCTTTGAAAGCGTGATGCGCAAGCTTGCGAATTGCCGTGCTCGCAGCGCTGCAATCCGTCATGCTGCAATGCAGCAAATTATTTCGGATCAGTATTCTATGTCTCAGTTCAAGCCGACCGACATGCTCGCTTCCGCGGGCCGCAACTCCAGCCAGACCAGCGAACTTGCCATGGCCGCGGCCGAGGTGGTGATGCGGCGGATGACCCTGGGCGGCATCGCCATGGTCAATCCGGCCACCGCGGATCATGCCGAATTCGCCAAGATGGTGCCGGAAAAAGCCAAGGCCTTCGCCGATGCGGGTGCTGCCCTGGCCACCCAGTCGGTACGGGTCGGCGAGGCCATGACGCGCTTCATGGTCGAGGAATCCGCGATCCTGGCCAAGGCCGCGGGTTCGGTGCTGGCCAGCGGGCACCCCGGCGGGATGATCCTGGCGCAAGCCCAGGCCACCATGGCCTGGTTCGAACGCATGGCCACCCAGGCCAATGCCATGTGCCTGCTGGCGCTGGAGGCCCAGGGGGCCACCCTCGCCCCCATTCACCGCGCCGCCACGGACAACGTCACCCGGTTGCGTGCCTGAGAGTCTGACGCCGGTGGACAAGCGGCCGCCGGCGCTGACCGGCGTGCCGGAGACCATGCTCTGGCCGCTGTTCCAGCGGGCCACCGAATCCCTGCGTCCGGACGGCGTGCTGCGGGACCCGGAAAGCGTCCGGATCATGCGGGCGCTGGACTATGATTTCGTGGGGCATTTCGGTGTACCGGGCGGCTCGCTCGCGGCCCGGGCGGCGGCGATCGATCGGGCCATCATCGCCTGGCTGGCCCGGCATCCGGCGGGGCAGGTGGTCTCCCTCGGCGAGGGGCTGGAGACCCAGTCCCGCCGGGTGGACAATGGCCGCATGCGCTGGCTTTCGGTCGATCTGCCGGAGTCCATCGCGCTGCGCGAAGCCTTCCTGCCGCCCACCGACCGCTTCCGGCATATGGCGATCAGCGCGCTGGACCCGGCCTGGATGGCCGGGCTGGATGCTGCCGAGCCGATCTTCATCGTGGCCCAGGGCCTGCTGATGTACCTCCCGCCCGAGGCGGTGCGGGGCCTGTTCGCCGGCATCGCCGCAGGGTTGCCGGGCGCCACGCTGGTCTTCGACACGGTGCCGCCCTGGCTGTCCCGGCTCACGCTGCGCGGTCTGCAGCAGACGCCGCGCTACAAGCTGCCACCGATGCCCTGGGGCATCGCCCGGGGGGACATCGCCCGGACCTTGCGGCGCTGGTGCCCGGGGATTGGTCCGGTGGAGTTCCTGTCCTATGCGCTGCCGCGCGGCGTGCCCGGGGTGCTCGGCCAGTTCATGGCGACGGCGCCGATGCTGCGGAACCAGCTGCCGAGCCTAGTCCTGACCAGTCTTGCGCCTGCACAGGCCTGATCAGGCCGTCCGCCTGCGCCGGCGCCGCAGCATGGCCCAGACCTCCGCCAGGTTCACCGCCCGCAGCAAATGGGCCGTCACGAAATAGGCGGCACTGCCGCCGAGGACCAGCGTGGCCAGCGCCGCGAAGCGCAGCCCGGGCGCGGCCGGGAACAGCAGCCACTGCATGCCCCACAGCACCAGCCCCATCAGCGCAGCGGCCAGCAGCAGCCGAGGCAGTCGTCGCCGCAGCCGGCGGTCCGGTACGAATTGGCCGCGCCGCAGCAATACCGCCCCGAGCACCAGGGCGTTGAACCAGGCCGAAAGCGCGGTCGCCAGCGCCACGCCGACATGGCTGAACCCCGATCCTTTGAGCCATTGGGTCAGGATGAGGTTGAGCAGCAGGTTCAGCGCCACCGCGGCGAAGCCGATCTTCACCGGGGTCGCCGTGTCGCCGCGGGCGAAGAAGCCGGGGGCGAAGATCTTCACCAGCACATAGGCGGGCAGGCCGATGGCATAGGCGCTCAGCGCGGCGGCGGTGGCGACGGCCTCGGCCGGGCCGAAGGCGCCACGCTGGAACAGCACCGTGACGATGGGATCGGCGGCCACCGCCTGACCGATCGCCGCCGGCAGGCAGAGCAACAGGGACAATTCGGTGGCCCGGTTCATGGTGCGGTGCGCCGATAGGCTTTCGCCGGCCCGGACCTGGCGCGACAGCAGCGGCAGCATCGCCGTGCCGACCGCGGCGCCGATGACGCCAAGCGGCAATTGTCCCACCCGATCGGCGTAATACAGGTAGGAAACCGCGCCGGCCGGCAGGAAGCTGGCGATGATGACATCGATGGCGAGGTTGAGCTGCGTCACCCCGGCGCCGAGGATCCCCGGCACCATCCGCCGCAGCACCTGCCGCACCTCGGGCGCCAGGGACGGCAGCCGGAGGATCCGCAGCGCCATGCCGGCCCGGGCGCAGGCCCAGAGCACCAGGCCGAGCTGCACCGCGCCCGAGGCCACCACGCCCCAGGCCAGTGCATGCGCCGGCGTCGCCACATAGGGCGTCAGCACCAGCAGGGAAGCCATGGACAACAGGTTGAAGAAGATCGGCGCGGCGGCGGCGGCGGCGAAGCGCTCCAGCCCGTTCAGCACGCCGGAGACCAGCGCGGTCAGGCAGATCAGCAGCAGATAGGGGAAGGTGATCCGGGTCAGCTCGATGGCCAGGGCGAATTTGGCCGGATCGTCGGAAAACCCTGGGGCCAGCGCCTGCATGAGCTGCGGCATGAAGATGATGCCGATGACCACCAGCAGCGACAGCCACAGGGTCATCAGCGCCGCCATGCGCTCCGCCAGTTGCTGCGCCACCTTCGGCCCCTGGACCGCCAGCGTCCCGGCGAAGGCGGGGACGAAGGCGGCATTGAAGGCGCCTTCCCCGAACAGCCGGCGGAACAGGTTCGGCAGCTTCAGCGCGACGAAGAAGCAATCCGCGATGGGGCCGGCGCCGAGCCGGGCCGCGATGAACATGTCCC
>JAQGIA010000123.1 GCA_028291445.1 Belnapia sp. | reverse complement strand
GGCCGGGCGTCGGACATGTATATCTCGGGCGGCTCCAACGTCTATCCGCGCGAGGTGGAGGAGGTGATCCTGCAGCACCCCGCCATCGCCGAGGTCGCGGTGGTCGGCGTGGCGGACCGGCAATGGGGCGAGGTGGGCTATGCCGCGGCGGTGCCGCGCGGCACGGCGCCGGAGGAGGCGGCGCTGCTCGGCTGGCTGGCCGAGCGCGTCGCCCGCTACAAGCTGCCGAAGCGGGTGGTCTTCTGGGAGGCGCTGCCGCGCTCCGGCTACGGCAAGGTCACCAAGGCGCTGGTACGGGAAGAAATGGCGGCGCGCGGGGTGCTGCCACCGGAGGGTGCATGAGCCCGCGGTACCTGGCCCAGCCCGGGCCACCGCTGGAGCCGCGGGTGATCGGGCTGGCCGGCCGGGTGCGGCCGCCGCTGGCGCTGGTCCTGGAACCGGGGCTGTCGCTGCTGGACGCCGTGGCGCGGCCGCTGCGCGCGGCGGGGATCGGCAGCGCCGTGCTGACGCTGGAGGGCGGCGGCTTCGGGCCCTTCGCCTATGTGCTGCCCGCCGCCTCCCCGGATGCCGAACACGCCGCCTGGTACAGTGCAACGCATGCGCCGGCGGGCGGAGCGCGGCTGGAGCGCGGCTGCATCACCTTCGGCCTGCGGTCCGGCCGGCCATGGCTGCATTGCCATGGCGTATGGCAGGAGGCCGCCGACCGGCGCGGCGGCCATGTGCTGCCGGAGGAAAGCCGCGTGGCGGCGCCGATCCGGGCGCGGGCCTGGGGGCTCGACGGCATGGGCTTCGCGGTCGACGCCGATCCGGAAACCAATTTCGCGCTGTTCGGCCCCATCGCGCAGCCAAACACCCTGGCGCAGCCAAGCACCCTGGCGCAGCCAAGCCCCGTGCCGCGACCAGACCCCGTGCCGCAGCCAGGCAACACCGGCGGCAACCGGGCCGTGGCGGTGCGGGTGCGGCCGAACGAGGACCTGCCGATGGCGCTGGAGGCGGCCTGCGCCGCGCAGGGCTTCGCCCGGGCGGTGCTGCGTGGCGGCCTCGGCAGCCTGGTGGGGGCGCGCTTCACCGATGGCGGCCGGGTGGCCGACGCGGCGACCGAATTCCTGGTGACCGGGGGCGAAGTCGGGCCTGCCGGGGCGCGGGTGGCGGTCGCCCTGGTCGGGCTGGACGGGCGGGTGGCCGAGGGCGTGCTGCGACGGGGCGACAACCCCGTCTGCATCACCTTCGAAGGGGTATTGGAGGAGCAGGGTTAAGGCCCCTGGTTAAGGCCCCTGCCCCTCCCCGGGTCAGATGGCCAGCAGGCCGGATTTGGCGGCGGCGTAGCGGGCGGCGACCTTGTCCCAGTCGACCACGTTCCACCAGGCTTCGAGATAGGCCGGGCGGCGGTTCTGGTACTTCAGGTAATAGGCGTGTTCCCAGACGTCGTTGCCGAACAGGACGCGGTTGCCGTCCATCAGCGGCGTGTCCTGGTTCGGCTTGCTCACCAGCGCCAGCTTGCCGGCGCCATCCACCGTGACGAAGACACAGCCGGAGCCGAAGACCCGCGCGCCGGCGCCGTTGAAATCCGCCTTCAGCTTGTCGAAGCCGCCGAGGTCGCGGGTGATGGCCAAGCCCAGCTCGCCGCCCGGGGCGCCGCCCTTGCCGCCCATGACCTGCCAGAACATCGTGTGGTTGGCATGGCCGCCGCCGTTGTTGCGGATGGCGGTGCGCACCGCCTCCGGCATCTCGCCGAGCTTGGCCAGGATCTGCTCCAGCGGCAGGCTGGCGAGCTGGCCATGGTCCTTCGCCACCATGTTGAGGTTGGCCACGTAGGCGGCGTGGTGCCGGCCGTGGTGGATCTCCATGGTCTGGGCGTCGATATGCGGCTCGTTCGCGCCGGGAGCATAGGGCAGCGCCGGCAGGGTGAAGGGACCGGTGGGGGCGGGGGCGGGCGCCTGGGCGAAGGCGGGTGCGAAGATGCGGGGCGCGGCGAAGACGCCGGCCAGGGCCACGGCGCCGAGCAGCGTGCGGCGACGGTCGAGCAGGATGGTCATCGGCGTTTTCTCCCTGGATGCCGCGGGCAGATGGGGCGGCCAGGGCATCAAACCAAGCGAGCGTCCTGCCCCTTTCGTTCGCCGCTTCTTGCGCCGCAGAAAAGGTGGCAAGCCACTGGGATGCCCTACCGCAGCGCGCGGTAGGCGAAGGCCGCGTAGGGGTCCCAGGCGACCGAGGCGGGGCCGCCGGGCACCGGCATGCGGCTGCCGGGCGGCCGGCGGGCGACCAGCATCCCGCCATCGCCCAGCTCCAGCAGCAGCCGCACATGGTCGCCGAGGAAGATGGTGTCGCGCAGCGCCGCCGGCAGCGCACCCTCCCCCATCTCCTCGGCCGGCAGGGCGGCGACCGCGACCTTCTCCGGCCGGATCGTGACGATGCAGCGGCTGCCGGGTCCGCCCACATCGGCGACCCGGGCCTCGACCAGCGGGCCGCAGGCGAGGCGGACGCCGCATTCCGTTTCCTCCCGCCATTCCACCGTGCCGGGCAGCCGGTTGTTCTCCCCGGCCAGGCTGGCGACGAAGGCGGTGGCCGGCTCCTCGTACAGCCGCCGGGGGGTATCGAGCTGGGCGATGCCGCCAGCCTCCAGCACCGCGACATGATCGGCCATGGCCATCGCCTCCTCGCCGTCCCGCGTCGCCAGCAGCACGGTCAGCCCCAGCCGGCGGAACAGCCCGCGCCATTCGAAGCCGAGCGCCCGGCGCAGCGGCGGGTCGAGGCCGGCCAGCGGGTCGTCCAGCAGCAGCAGCGGCTGCTCCGGCGCCAGCGCCCGGGCCAGGGCGACGCGGATGCGCAACGGCGGCGCCAGGCTGGCGACGGGGCGGCCTTCCATCCCATCCAGCCCGAGCAGGGTCAGGGCGCGGGCGATGCGGGCGGGGCGGTCGCGGCCAGGGACATCGAAGCCGGCGAGCGGCTGGGCCACCGCCTCCTGCACGCTGCGCCGCGCGGGCAGCTCCGGGTCGAAGGCGGCGAGGCC
>JAQGIA010000112.1 GCA_028291445.1 Belnapia sp. | reverse complement strand
GCTTCGACCACAATGCCCAGTCGCTGAAGGTGGTGACCAGCCTGGAGGGCCGCTACGCCGCCTTCGACGGCCTCAACCTGACCTGGGAGACGCTGGAGGGCCTGGCCAAGCACAACGGCCCGCTGCGCCGCCCGACCGCCTATATGGCCGAATACGACCGGCTGCACCCGCTGGAGCTGACCACCCATGCCTCGGCCGAGGCGCAGGTCGCGGCGCTAGCCGACGACATCGCCTACAACAACCACGACCTGGACGACGGGATCCGCGCCCGCATCTTCACCCTGGAGGAGGCCGCCGCCCTGCCGCTGGTGGGCGAGGCCTTCCAGGACGTGCGGACCACCCACCCCAACATCGCCCGCGACCGGATGGTGACGGAGACGGTGCGGCGGGTGATCAACCGCATGGTGCAGGACGTGGTGGACGAGGCCGGCCGGCGGATCGCCCGGCTGGCGCCGCGCAGCGCCGACGATATCCGGGCCGCCCCGGAGCCGGTGGTGGGGTTTTCGCGCGGCATGGCGGAGGCGAACCAGGCGATCCGCGAATTCCTGTTCACCCGGATGTACCGGCATTGGCGGGTGAACCGGGCGATGCAGAAATCCAAGCGGGTCAGCCAATTGCTGTTCCAGCTGCTGCATGGCGGGCCGCAGATGCTGCCCGACGAGTGGCGGGCCAAGGCCGGCGAGCCGGGGAGCGCCGCCTGTGCCCGGGTGGTCTGCGACTATATTGCGGGAATGACGGATCGCTATGCGCTCGAGGAGCACCGGCGGCTAACGGATCCGAATATCCCGGGGTAGGGCACCGAACCAGGCTTGGCATGGCGGCAGGCCGCGTCCCGCGCTACACCCCGCCCAGCATGACCAGCACCGATATCTTCGCGACCCTCCGCACCCGCACCGTCGCCGCCCTCCGGAACCTGCTGCCCGAGCTGCCGGAGGAGGCCTTCGCCCGCATCCAGATGGAGCCGCCGCGCGATGCGGCGCATGGCGACATGGCGACCAATGCCGCGCTGGTGGTGGCCAAGCCGGCCCGCCAGCCACCGGCGAAGCTCGCCGCCGCGCTGGCTGAGGCGCTGGCCGCGCTGCCCGAGGTCGCCAGCGCCGCGCCGGCCGGGCCGGGCTTCGTGAACCTGCGGCTGCGGGAGGATTTCCTCCGCGCCCAGCTGCCGGCGATCCTGGCGGCGGGAGAGCGGTTCGGCGACAGCGCCGTGGGCGGCGGCCGCAAGGTCGATGTCGAATACGTCTCGGCCAATCCGACGGGGCCGATGCATGTCGGGCATTGACGCGGCGCGGTGGTCGGCGATGCGCTGGCCAACCTGCTCGGCAAGGCCGGCTGGGACGTGACCAAGGAATACTACATCAACGATGCCGGGGCGCAGGTGCAGGCCCTGGCGATGGCCGCCTGGTGGCGCTACCTCCAGGCGCTGCTGGCGACGCCGGAAGGCCTGGCCGCCGCGTCGGGTGCGACGCGCGGCTTCGCCGGTTCGGCGCGGGGACGCGAGGAATTCGAGGCCAGCTTCGGCCAGGCGCTGCAATATGGCGGCGACTACCTGGTGCCGGTGGGGCAGGCGCTGGCCGCCGAACATGGGGCAGGGCTGCTGGCCGCGGATGGCGGGCTGCCGGACGCCGCGACCCTGGCGCAGGTGCGGCAACGCACCGTGGCGGCGATGATGGTGGAAATCCGTGCCGACCTCGCCGCGCTCGGCGTCCGGCATGATGTCTTCATCAGCGAGGCGGCGCTGGTCGCCGCCGGCGTCGCCGACCGGGCGATCGCCGATCTCGCCGCCAAGGGCCTGGTCTACGAGGGTGTGCTGGAGCCGCCCAAGGGCAAGACCCCGGACGACTGGGAGACGCGGCCGCAGACGCTGTTCGCCTCGACCCGGTTCGGCGACGACGTGGACCGGCCGCTGCGCAAGTCTGACGGCAGCAACACCTATTTCGCCAACGACATCGGCAACCACGCCGACAAGCTGGCGCGCGGCTTCGCCGAGTTGGTGCAGGTCTGGGGCGCCGACCACGGCGGCTATGTGAAGCGGATGCAGGCCGCGGTCGCGGCGCTGTCCGATGGGCATCCGGTGCCGCTCGACGTGGTGCTGACGCAGATCGTCAAGGTGGTGAAGGGCGGCGAGCCGGTGCGGATGAGCAAGCGCGCGGGCACCTACGTGACCCTGGCCGACCTGATCGAGGAGGTGGGGCGCGACGCGGTGCGCTTCACCATGCTGACCCGCAAGGCGGATGCGCAGATGGAATTCGACCTCGACAAGGTGGTCGAGCAATCGCGCGAGAATCCGGTCTTCTACGTGCAATACGCCCATGCCCGCTGCCGCAGCGTGCTGCGCAGCGGCGAGTCGATGGCGGATGCGCCGGCCGACCTCGCCGCCGCACCGCTCGAGTCGCTGACCGATGCGGCGGAGCTGGCGCTGATCCGCCGGCTGGCCGCTTGGCCGCGCACCGTGGAAGCCGCCGCGCTGGCCCGCGAACCGCATAGGATCGCGTTCTTTCTCCATGACTTGGCCGGCGACTTTCATGTACTCTGGAACAGGGGACGAGAGGATACGACTCTCCGCTTCATCCGGGGGGATGAGCCGGAGGCGACGCGGGCCAGGCTCGCGTTGGTTGCCGCCACGGCGACGGTTATTCGTTCGGGCCTCCAGGTCATGGGGGTCACGCCCGTCGAGGAGATGCGGTGAGCGACATCACGGTTCCATCCTGGCGCGCGCGCCAGGACAATCCCGGCCCGAACTGGCGCATGCTGGCGGTGGCCGGTGGCCTGTTGGGGGTGGTCGCCCTCGCCGGTGCGGTGGCCTGGGGCATTTCCCGCATGGGGCCGCGCACCATTCCCCTGATCGAGCCGGATAGCCGGCCGCTGAAGATCCGCCCCGAATCGCCCGGCGGCATGATCGTGCCGAACCAGGACCAGCTGGTGCTGGAGCCGCCCTCGGTGCGGCGCGCGGCGGAACGCAGCTCCGGCAGCAATGCGCGGCTGGATCTGGGGCCGGAGGCGCCGGCGCTCGATCAGCTGCGCCAGCAGGCGGCGCCGCCCGCGGCACCGCTCCCTCCCGTGCAGGCCCCGGCGCCTGCCATGCCGAGCCTGGCGGTGCCCGCCTTGCCGCCGCCGACATTGCCGGCGCCCATCCTGCCGGCTCCTGTCGCGCCGCCGCCGGCTGCCGCGGTTCCGGCCCCCGCGCCCGTCGTGGTGCGTCCGGGCCTGGCTCCGGTCGCCAATGGCCGCTCCCTCGTGCAGCTCGCCGCGCTCACCTCCGAGGAATCGGCGCGCAGCGAGTGGGAGCGGCTGCAGCGCCGGGTTCCGGAATTGGCCGCCTTCCAGCCGCAGGTCAGCCGCTTCGACCGTGGCGAGGGCAAGCCGCCGCTGTACCGGCTGCGCGCCGGCGGCCTCGCCAACGCCGCCGCCGCCCGCAGCCTCTGCGAGGCGGTCCGTGCCAAGGCGGCGCCCTGCACCCCGATCGGCGGCTGAGTTGGCGGTGTCCCAGTCGCGTGCCGCCATCGTCGGCCTGGCCGGCACCACGCTCGATCCCGAGGAGGTGGCGCTGTTCCGCGCCACCCCGCCGCTCGGCATCATCCTGTTTGCCCGCAACATCGCCGATCCGGCGCAGGTGCGCGGGCTGACGGCCTCGATCCGCGATCTGCTGGGCGAGGCGACGCCGATCCTGGTCGACCAGGAAGGTGGCCGGGTGGCGCGGCTGCGGCCGCCGCATTGGCCGGAGTTCCCGCCCGCCGCCCGCTTCGAGGCGCTGCCGCCCGAGGCTGCCCGGGCCAATGCGGCGCTGCACGGGATGATCTGCCGTGAGGCCGGCTTCGACGTGGTCTGCGCCCCGGTGCTCGACCTGCGGCTGGATGGCGCCCATGCGGTGATCGGCGACCGCGCCTTCAGCGAGGACCCCGAGGAGGTGGCGCGGCAGGGCCTCGCCTGGGCCGAAGGCTTGCAGCAGGCCGGCTGCATCCCAGTGGTCAAGCATGTCCCCGGGCATGGCCGGGCGATGGTGGACAGCCATTTCGACCTGCCGCGGGTGACCGCGCCGCGCGAGATGCTGGCCGAGGATTGCGGTCCCTTCGCCGCCCTGGCCAATCTGGCCGGTTGGGCGATGACCGCGCATATCGTCTATGAGGCGCTCGATCCCACCTTGCCGGCGACGCTGTCGCCCCTGGTGATCGGCCAGGTGATCCGCCGGGCGATCGGCTTCCCCGGCATCCTGGTCAGCGACGATCTCTGCATGGCGGCGCTGCGCGGCGCGCCGGGCGAGCTGGCGCGGCAGGCGATCGAGGCGGGCTGCGACCTGGTGCTGCATTGCAACGGCGTGCTGGCGGACACCGCGGCGGCGCTGGAGGGCTGCCCGGTGCTGACCGAGGAGGCCGCGGCGCGGCTGGCCGAAACCCGTGCCCGGGTGCTGGCGGCGCGATCGCCGCTGGATGCGGCGGCGCTGCTGGCGCTGCGGGATGCGCAGCTCTCGGCGGCGGCGTGAGCGATCTGCTCGGCTGGCTGCCGGAGCTGCTGGTGGCGGTGCTCGCCTCGGTGGTGGCGATCACCCTGCATGAGGCGGCGCATGGCTATGCGGCGCTGGCGCTCGGCGATTCGACGGCGCAGCGGGCAGGGCGGCTCAGCCTCAACCCGCTGCGGCATGTCGACCGGGTGGGGACGGTGCTGGTGCCGGGGGTGCTGCTGCTGGGGCAGCTGCTGACCCTCGGGCGGGTCGAGTTCATGTTCGGTTGGGCCAA
This sequence comes from Belnapia sp., assembly GCA_028291445.1. Taxonomy (GTDB): domain Bacteria; phylum Pseudomonadota; class Alphaproteobacteria; order Acetobacterales; family Acetobacteraceae; genus Belnapia. The sequence continues at coordinate 5,569 of JAQGIA010000112.1, read as the reverse complement.
GCCGGTGCCGGTCGACATCATGGCGCTGCGCAACCCCCGGGTTGGGATGATGCTGGTGGCCGCGGCCGGGCCGGCGATGAATTTCGGGCTGGCGCTGCTGGCCGGGCTGCTGGCGCATCCGCTGGAGGCGATCGCCGGCCTCCTGCCGCAGGCGGCGCTGGCGCTCGGCTTCCGCTTCATCGCGCTGTCGATCCTGGCCAACCTCGTGCTCGGCCTGTTCAACCTGCTGCCGATCCCGCCGCTGGATGGCGGGCGGATCGTCGCCGGGCTGCTGCCGCGGAGCCTGGCGCTGCCCTACATGCAGTTGGAACGCTGGGGCATCCTCATCGTGCTGTTCGTGGTGTTCATCCTGCCGCGGGTGGCCGAGGGCTACGATCCGGTCGGCTGGGCGCTGCGGACCGTGGTGGCCGGGGGCTTCGACCTGGTGCTGCTGCTCTCGGGCAACGGGCGATGACCCAGCCGGTGCTGCATCTGCGGCTGGAAGGCTTCGAGGGGCCGCTCGACCTGCTGCTCGACCTGGCGCGGGCGCAGAAGGTCGATCTGGAGAAGATTTCCATCGTCGCCCTGGTCGATCAGTTCCTCGCGGTGCTGGACCAGGCGCGGCGGGTCCGGCTGGAGCTGGCGGCGGATTGGCTGGTGATGGCCGCCTGGCTCGCCTGGCTCAAATCCCGGCTGCTGGTGCCGCAGGACCCCGAGGAAGACGTGGATGCCGAGGCGCTGGCCACGGCGCTGACCGAAAGGCTGGCCGAGCTGGACCGCATGCGCCTCGCCGCCGCCTTCCTCGGCGGCCGGCAGCTGCTGGGGCGGGAGATCTTCGGCCGTGGCGCGGCGGAGAACCTGCGGGTCGAGGACCGGAGCGGGCTGCATGCCGAGCTGCCGGCGCTGTTGCAGGCCTATGCGGCGGCCCGGCGACGGGCGCTGGCGCGGCGGCCCTATGTGCCGAAGCACCGCAAGCTATGGACCGTGCAGGATGCGCTGGCCCGGCTTGGCGGGATGATGGGGGCGCTGCCCGGCTGGGCGGTGCTGCACCGCTTCCTGCCGGAGGGGCTGATCGACCCGGTGGAGCAGCGGGCGGCGCTGGCCAGCACCCTGATCGCGGCGCTGGAGACGGCGCGCGGCGGGACCATCGAATTGCGCCAGGAACGGGCCTTCGGACCCATCCTGGTCCGCCGGGCGCTGCTGGCGCCGGAACGGATGCCAGAGGAACGCGCGCCAGAGGGACGCACGGCAGAGGGACGCACGGCAGAGGAACGGGTGGCCGATGTCCGAGCCGCCTGATCCGGCGCCCGACCCGGCGCTGTTCGCCCATGCGCTGCGGATCGCCGAGGCGCTGGTTTTCGCCAGCGACCGGCCGATTGCCGCCGCCCGGGTGCAGCAAGCGTTGCCGCCCGGCGTCGATGCCCGGGCCGTGCTGACCGCGCTGCTGGCGGCGACCGCCGGCCGGCCGGTGGAGCTGGTGGAGGTGGCCGGCGGCTTCGCCTTCCGTACCGCCGCCGACCTGGCCCCGGCACTGACCAGGGTGGTGGAGGTGCCGCGCCGGCTGCCGCGGGTGGCGATGGAAACGCTGGCCATCATCGCCTATCACCAGCCCGTCACGCGGCCCGAAATCGAGGAAATCCGCGGCGCCGCGCTGTCCCAGGCGACGCTGGAGGCGCTGCTCGAACACGGGCTGATCGCCCCGCGCGGCCGCAAGGAGGTGCCGGGGCGGCCGAGCCTCTGGGGCACCACGCCACGCTTCCTCGAACATTTCGGGCTGCAGGGGCTGAGCGACCTGCCGCGGCGGGAGGAATTGGTCAGCGAACCGAGGCCGCTGTTCCAGGCGCCCGAGGCGCAGGTGTTAGACGCGCCCGAGGTGTTCCAGGCGCCCGAGGCGCGGGTCCCCGGCCTGCAGGATCCCGAGTCGCCGGAATGACCCTGCGCCTGTCCGGCATCCGCCACGCCTATGCGGGGCGGGAGGTGCTGCGCGGTATCGATCTGGACGTGGCGGCCGGCGAGATCCTTTGCCTGCTCGGCCCCTCCGGCGACGGCAAGACCACCTTGCTGCGGCTGATCGCCGGGCTGGAGCCCTTGCAGGCCGGGCGGATCGAGCTGGATGGCGTGGTGCTGGGGGAGCCGGGCCGCGACCTGCCGCCGGAAGCGCGCCATGTCGGCTTCGTCTTCCAGGATTACGCGCTGTTCCCGCATCTGACGGTCGCCGGGAATGTCGCCTTCGGCCTGACCCGGAGCCCGCGCGGCGAGCGTGCCTGGCAGGTGGCGGAGGCGCTGGCGCGGGTCGGGCTCGAAACCCAGGCCAATGCCTATCCGCATATGCTCTCGGGCGGGCAGCAGCAGCGGGTGGCGCTGGCCCGCGCCCTGGCGCCGCGGCCGCAGGTGCTGCTGCTGGACGAGGCCTTCGCCAGCCTCGATGCCCGGCTGCGCGAGCAGGTGCGGGACGATACGCTGCATGTGCTGCAGACGGCGGGCATCCCGGCGCTGATCGTGACGCATGACGCCGAGGAGGCGATGTTCCTCGCCGACCGGATCGCCCTGATGCGGGCGGGGCAGGTGGTCCAACTCGGCACGCCGGAGGCGCTGTACCTGCATCCGGCGGATCCCTTCGTCGCCGCCTTCCTGGGCGAGGTGAACCGCATGCCGGCCCTGCTGCGGGGCGGGGTGGTGGAGACGGCGCTGGGGTCGATGGCCCGGCCGCTGGGCTGCGGCCTGCCGGATGGGCCGGCCGAGCTGCTGCTGCGGCCGGAAGGGCTGCGGGTGGGGCTGCTGGATGGGGCGATGCCCGGCGTCATGGCCGAGGTGGAGGCCTGCCGGCTGCTCGGCGCCACCACGCTGGTGCATCTGGCGGTGCCGGACGGGGTGGGCGGCGTGCTGCACCTGCATGCCCGGCTGCCGCCCGGGGCGGTGCTGCGACGTGGCCAGCGGGTGACCGTCGCGTTGGATCCCGAACGAGCCTTCGTATTTCCGCCTGCCCCTCCCTAGATTGGCGCAGCGGGGCTATCCTGCTAACGGAGGCTGCCGCGCGACCTGGGGAGTACCCCGAAGGCGTGGCTGGAGACGGTATGTTCGACTTTGCCTGGTCCGAGATTGCGCTGATCGGTGTCGTGGCGCTCGTCGTCATCGGCCCGAAGGACCTGCCCGAGGCGATCCGTGGCGTGGCCCGCGGCATCGCCAAGCTGCGCCGCATGGCCGGCGAGTTCCAGGGCCAGGCAGATGAGCTGGTGCGCGAGGCGAACCTCGACGAAGTACGGAATTCCATCAATGAAATCCGCAATTTCAACGTGCGGGACCACTTCACCAAGGTGGTGGATCAGGATGGGTCGATCCGCAAGACCTTCACCGAGGATCCGCTGAAGCCGGATTACACCACGCCCTATACGCCGCCGCCGGCGGTGCCGACGGCCACCGAGCCGCCGCCGGGGGCCATGGAAGGCGCCACGGCCGGAGCGGTGAACGCGGCGCCGGCCTTTATCCCCCCAGCCTTCATCCCTCCGGCCTTGGTGCCGTCGCCGGCCGCGGTGGCCACCACGGAGCCCGCCACGCCGGCCTTCGTGCCGCCGGCCGAGGCTGGACCGCTGCCATCGGCAGCCGCACCGGCGATGCCGGGGCCGGCCGCTGCCGCCACTTTCGGGCCGCCCGCGCCAGCCATGCCCGCGCCGCCCACCCAGACCCAGAGCTGAGCACCCGAACCAGTGTCGCGCGACCCGGACGATAGCATCGACGATAAGCCGATGCCGCTGCTCGACCACCTGATGGAGCTGCGCACGCGGCTGCTCTGGTCGGTCGCTGCCTTCGGCATCGCCTTCGCGGTCTGCTACTACTTCTCCGCCCAGATCTACGGCTTCCTGGCCCGGCCGCTGGCCAACATCCTGCAGCTGCAGGGCGGCGGCGAGCGGAGGATGATCTTCACCGCGCTGTATGAAGCCTTCTTCACCTATCTGAAGGTGGCCTTATTCGGCGCGACCTTCTTCAGCTTCCCGGTCTGGGCGACGCAGCTCTGGCTGTTCATCGCGCCTGGCCTCTACCGGTCCGAGAAGCGGGCGGTGACGCCCTTCCTGGTGGCCTCGCCCTTCCTGTTCGTGGCGGGGGCGGCGCTGGCCTATTACTTCATCTTCCCGCTCGCCTGGCGCTTCTTCATCACCTTCGAGACGCCGCCGGGCGAGGGTACGCTGCCGATCCAGCTGGAGGCCAAGGTCAGCGAGTATCTGTCGCTGGTCATGCAGATGATCCTGGCCTTCGGCATCTCGTTCCAACTTCCGGTGCTGCTGACCCTGCTGTGCCGCGTCGGCATCCTCAGCGTCGAGACGCTGCGGAAGGGCCGGCGCTATGCCATCGTCGGGATGTTCGTGGTGGCGGCGGTGCTGACGCCGCCGGATGTCATCAGCCAGGTGGGTTTGGCGGTGCCGCTGCTGGCGCTGTACGAGCTTTCCATCCTGGCGGCGGTCTGGATGGCGCGGAAGAAGCCCGAGGCGAAGCCCGGCGAGACGAAGAAGAGCTGAGCCATGCATGATATCCGGCGAATCCGGGAGGCGCCCGAGGCCTTCGATGCGGCGATGGCGCGCAGAAATCTCCCGGCCCAGTCCGAGACTCTTCTGGCGCTCGACCTGAGCCGCAGGAACGCGATTGCCGCGCTCGAAGGAGCCCGCGCAACCAAGAAGGGTATGAGCCGCGAGATTGGTCAGGCGAAGGCCGCCGGCGACCACGCACGCGCGGGTGTCCTCCTGGCTGCGGTGGAAGGACTGGAAGCCGGCAACCAGCGGGAGGTGAATGAGGCCGAGGCTGCAATGCAGGCCGCATTGGAGGTGCTCCCCAACATCCTCGACGCCGACGTCCCCGAAGGCCGCGACGAAGCCGCCAACGTCGTGCTTCACCAGCATGGCGAGCCGCCCCGCCCGAACGTCACGCCGAAGCAGCATTTCGAGCTGGGCGAGGCCCTCGGCCTGATGGACTTCGCCGCCGCCGCGAAGCTCGCCGGCAGCCGCTTCACCGTGCTGCGCGGCGCGCTGGCCCGGCTGGAGCGGGCGCTTGGCCAGTGGATGCTGACGCTGCATACCGAGCAGCACGGCTATACCGAGGCCGCGGTGCCCTATCTGGTCAATGCCGCGACCATGTACGGCACCGGCCAGCTGCCGAAATTCGAGGACGACCTCTTCAAGACCACCGACGGCCGCTACCTCATCCCGACCGCCGAGGTGCCGCTGACCAATCTGGTGCGCGACGAGATCCTCGCCGAGCCGGCGCTGCCGCTGCGCTATACCGCGCTCTCGCCCAGCTTCCGCTCCGAGGCCGGCAGCGCCGGGCGGGATACCCGCGGCATGCTGCGCCAGCACCAGTTCCACAAGGTCGAGCTGGTCTCCATCACCCGGCCGCAGGACAGCGACGCCGAGCACGAGCGGATGACCGCCTGCGCTGAGCGGGTGCTGACGGAGCTGGGCCTCACCTGGCGCCGCATGTTCCTCTGCGCCGGGGATACCGGCTTCAGCGCGGCGCGGACCTACGACCTCGAGGTCTGGCTGCCGGGGCAGGGGATGTGGCGGGAGATTTCCTCCTGCTCGAATTGCCGGGACTTCCAGGCCAG
>JAQGIA010000105.1 GCA_028291445.1 Belnapia sp. | reverse complement strand
GGCCGCGGTTGGGCGCGGCGCGGCGGCTGCTGGAGGACATGGACCAGCTGCCGACGCCGTTGGCCAAGGCGCAACTGGCAGCCGCCTTCGCCCGGGCCGGCGACCGGCCCCGTGCCGAGGCCGCCTTCGCCGCGGCCCTGGCCACACCGGCCCGCCGCGCCTGGGCCTATGACTATGGCAGCGTGGCGCGGGATGCGCTGGCGGTCACCGCGCTGCTGAAGGAAAGCGGGCTGCTGCCGGACCGGCTGGCCATCGCCCAGGCCGGTCTGCCCGGGCCGGAGCTGACCCCGCAATCGGCCAATACCCAGGAACAGGCCTGGGGCGTGCTGGCCGCCGCGGCGCTCGGGCGGGACGGGCGACCGGTGCGGGTCGCGGTGAATGGCACGACCCAGGCCCCGGCGCCGGTCCTGGCCGTTTCCCTCGCCGGGTCGGGCGTCGCACGGAATCTCAGCGATACGCCGGTCTGGGCCGGGGTTTCCGTCACCGGCATCCCCACCCAGCCGGCGCCGGCCGGGCGGGGCGGAATGCGCATCACCCGCAAATTCTTCGACCTCTCGGGCCAGCCGCTGAGCCTCGATACGCTGAAGCAGAACACCGTCTTCGTCCTGCTGCTGGAGGGACGGGCGGAGACGCGGGAGAGCCATCGCGCCATGGTCCAGCAAGGGCTGCCGGCGGGCTGGGAGATCATCGGCCGCCTGGCCGCCGGAGAGGTCGCCGGGATGCCCTGGCTCGGCACCCTGACGGAGACCGAGGCCACGCCGGCGCTGGACGACCGGCTGGCGGCGGCGATCGCGCTGACGCCCGAGGCACCGGAATTCCGCCTCGCCGTGCGGCTGCGGGCGGTGACGGCCGGGCGCTTCGAATTGCCGGGGGCGCAGGTGGAGGACATGTATCGGCCACAGGTCTTCGCCCGGCAAAATACCGGGCGGATCGTGGTGCAGCCGGTGGATTGATGGCGGGAGAAGCAAGAACAGGAGAGGATGCCTCTCCCGTACCCTCACCGCCTTCTATTCGTTTAAGGAATAGAAATAGATGGGGGCTTTGGGGGAATACTTTCCCCCAAGTCCTGCTTGTTGTTTTTCTAGTATTTTGTGCCGACCGCGCCTTCCCCCCTGACCTCTCCCGTCTCCACGCCACCGGCACCGAGGTCCTGGCCCGCGACGGCCGCACCCTCTCCGTGCTGCCCGCGCCCGCCGGCGTCTGGCGGCTGGCGACCGCCCCGGCCGATGTCCCGCCGCATCTGCTGGAGCTGCTGATCACTGCCGAGGACCGTCGTTTCCGCCAGCATCCCGGCATCGACCCTCTGGCCCTGGCCCGCGCCGCCGGGCAATGGCTGCGGGCCGGCCGCATCGTCTCGGGCGGCTCCACCCTGACCATGCAGGCCGCCCGGCTGCTGGAGCCGCGCCCGCGCAGCCTGCGGAGCAAGGCCATCGAGTTGCTGCGCGCGCTGCAACTGGAGGCGCGCTTCACCAAGGACGAGATCCTGGGCATCTGGCTGACCCTGGCGCCGATGGGCGGCAATATCGAGGGGGTCCGTGCCGGGGCGCTGGCTTGGTTCGGTCGCCCGGCCGGACGGCTCGACCCGGCCGAGACGGCGCTGCTCGTGGCCATCCCGCGCCGGCCCGAGGCTTTGCGGCCGGACCGCCACCCGGAGCGCGCCCGCCTCGCCCGTAATGCGCTGCTGACCCAAAGGGCCGTCGGCGCCCCCGGCATCACCGTTGCCGATACCGACTATGCGCTCGGCGCGCCCGTGCCCGTCGGCCGTCAGCCGATGCCCCGGCTGGCCCCGCATCTGGCCCGTGAGCTGGCACGCGGTAGCTCGCCGCCGCGCCTGGCCAGCACCCTGGATCTACCGCTGCAACGCGCGGTCGAGGAGCTTGCCGGTACCGCGTTGCGTGGGCTGCCGGACCGGGCTTCCCTGGCGATCCTGGTCGCCGATCTGCAGGCGCATGAAATCCGCGCCCTGTATGGCGGCGCCTTCGGGGATCCGGGCCGGGCCGGGGCGCTCGACCTGACGCGGGCCATCCGCTCACCGGGCTCGGCGCTCAAGCCCATGTTGTATGCCCTGGCCTTCGAGGCGGGGATTGCTGCGCCGGAAACCCTGCTCGCCGACCTGCCGCGTCGCTTCGGCAGCTATGCGCCAGAGAATTTCGACCGCGGCTTCGCCGGCCGCATCACCGTGGCGGATGCGCTGCGGCAATCGCTGAACCTGCCGGCGGTGGCGCTGTTGGCGGAGCTTGGGCCGTTGCGCTTCGCCTCGGCGCTGAAGGCCGGCGGGGCAGCGCCACGCTTGCCGCCGGGGCAGGATGCCTCGCTGCCCCTGGCGCTCGGCGGCCTTGGGATCACGCTGCGGGAGATGGCGGGGCTTTATGCCACGCTGGGCGGCGGCGGGGCGGCGGTGCCGCTGCGGTTGGTGCCCGGGCCGGACGCGGCACCACGCCGGGTCCTCGAACCGCGCGCCGCTGCGTTGACCGCTGCCATCCTGGTCAATCCCTTTCCGGACGGCGGCCCGCCCGGCATCGCCTGGAAGACCGGCACGAGCTGGGGCGGGCGGGATGCCTGGGCGATGGGCGTCGATACCCGGCATGTTGTCGGTGTCTGGGTCGGCCGCCCGGACGGCACCCCACTGGTATTGGGCACCGCGGGCGCGACCGGGGCCCGCACTGCGCTGCCGCTGCTGGCACGGGTCTTCGAACGGCTGCCGCCCAATCCCCGGGAGGCGCTGCCGTTGCGGCAGGCCGTTGCATCGGGCCGGGCCGAGGCCATCGATCGCCTGCGCCTGGCCTTCCCGCCGCCCGGTGCCGTGCTGGATGATGCCGCGGCCCAGCCGGGCAGGCATGTGACACTGCGCGCTACCGGCGGTCAGCGGCCCTTGACCTTCCTGGTCGATGGCCGCCCTTTGCCTGCCGAGCCGGCCCGGCGAGAGGCGGCCTGGGTGCCGGAAGGGCCAGGCTTCTACCGGGTGATGGTGTTGGATGCGGTGGGTGCCGCGGTACGGGCGGAGGTTCGGGTGCGATGACAACGCTATTCATCGATGGCGATGCCTGCCCGGTGCGGGAGGAAGCCTTTCGCGTTGCCACGCGCCTGAATCTGTTGGTGAAGGTGGTGGCCAATGGCAGCCGCCCGGTACGGCCACCTGGCCTGCCCAATGTCGAGATGATTCTCGTCGCCGAGGGGGCCGATGCGGCGGATGACTGGATCGCCGAGCGGGCCACTCGGGGGGATGTCTGCCTGACCGCCGATATCCCCCTGGCCGCCCGGTGCCTTGCCAAGGGGGCGCGGGCCCTGTCCTTCAAGGGGCGGCCCTGGACGACCGATAACATCGGCGGGGCCGTCGCCGGACGTGCGGTTTCGCAAGGGCTGCGGGATATGGGCCAGATGACCGGCGGGCCGGCACCGCTGACCAAGGCCGACCGGTCCCGCTTCCTGGCGGCACTGGATGCGGAGATCGCGGCGGCGATGCGCGATACCGCCGCTCCGCCGGCGCGGAAATGGGTGTCCTTCGAATAGCGGCTACCGCTGGCGCGGCTCCACATGCGGTGCGGGCACCGGCGTGCCGGGCGGGGTGAGTTCGCGGGACAATGCGTTAAGCTCTTGCAGTTGTCGGCGATCTCGTTCCGCGGCGGCGGTATCCGCGGGAGGGCGCAATTGGCGTTCGACCTCGCCACTCGGAAATTGCCGCCCCCCAAGGCTCGATGGGGAGGTGGTGGGCGGCCGGTCCATTGCGGTGGGGGCCTGGGCGGCAGCGGGTCCGGCCAGCAGGACGAAGGCAGCGAGGATCGCAAGGCGCGACATCAGGGATCTCCATGCATGCTCCCGGTGTCGACCACAACGCCTGAGGGCGCGGGCCGTTCAGGAGCAGCCGTGCCGATCCAGTCTTTCGCGCGCCAGGCGGGTGGAGAACAGGGCGCGGTCCAGGATGCGGCGGATCTGCTCGGCACTGGCCCCGGCCCGGGCGGATTCAGCGCCGCCGGCGGCGTCCCGGAGATGCCCGGCCACCTGCTGGCAGCCGCAAGCGGCCAATTGTTCCGAGGCAGCGGCAAGCTGGTCCGCGGCAGCGGCGCCCGCGTCCCGCCCGGCGGAGAGGGAGCCTACGGCAGCACCATCCCGCAACGACCGATCGGCCGCACGGAGGGCGTCCAGCCCGAGGCCCATGCCGCAGCCGCCACGCTGGGCCGCCACCGGACTGGCCAGCAGCAACAGAATCAGCACGGGAATCATGGACGCCAGCCACAGGCCATCAGCGCATCCCGCATATGAAGTGGCGGTGCGGCAATGGCAGCGATGGGGGGATTCAGGGGTAGGCCTATGCTGCGGGCCAGAAGATGCATCTGGCCTGCGCCACCGCCATAGCGGGCATCGCCCAGGATGGGGCAGCCGAGATGAGCACAATGCACGCGGATCTGATGGGTACGGCCGGTACGGGGCTGTAGTTCGAGCCAAGCCAGGCCCAGTGCGCGACCCAGCACACGCCAAGCGGTGGCGGCCGTCTGGCCAGCCGGGTCGGTTGCCATCCACCAGCCATCCTTGGCAGTGCTGCGTTTGATCAGCGGAACCGCGACTTCGCCGGCCTCGGTGGTCGGGCCGCCGCGCACCACTGCCCAATAGGTCTTGGTCACCTGCCCGGTTGCGAAAAGGGCGCCAAGTGCGGCCAAAGCCGGCTTTGTGCGCCCCAGGACCAGGCAGCCCGCGGTGTCCATGTCCAAGCGATGCGCTGGCTGCGGTAGCCGCTTCTTGCCGAAAGCGAGTTGCGGCAGCCAATCCTCGAGCGATGGACCGCCACCTGGACCCGCATGCACTGCGAGGCCTGCTGGCTTGTCGAGGATCAGAACCGCGTCGTCCTGGTGCAGCAATCGGGATGCAGGATCACGGTTCGGCGGGGCTTTGGCGATGGGACGAGGTTCCTGCAAGACGGTCGCAAGGTAGCGCCGCAGGGCAGGTTTGGGCAGCCTTCGTCAGACTGGCTCGATGCTGCCGTCCAAGGCCATGATTCCGGCGACAACATCGAGGCCAGGCTTTCGCCGGGCAACCTCGGTGCGGAAAGCCTGCAGCAGGGCGGCATGGTTGGCGGTTTCGGCTGCCGGCGTGGCGACACCGGCTGCCCCGAAGGCCAGGCGCGCAGCGCTGCAATCGCGATGGGTGAAGGCGATAACCCGCTTGATGGCATGGAATTCGGTGGTGATATCGAGATTGTCCCAGAACGCCCGATGCCAAGCGGCGAAATACGGATGCATGGCCCCGATCGGTCCGCCGGCGATGACGAATTGGCTGAATTGATTCTGCATATGCTTAGCCCGCATCCAGGCATGGCTGCTGGCGGCGAAGCGCGGGTCGATGCAGTTGATCAGCATCGCTTCATAATCGCCGCTACTGGCAAGGGTGGAGCGCATGAAGAGCATACTGGCGGAGACGCCGAGCAGGGCCCGCCGTGGCAATTGGCAGCGGCTGCTGGGATGACCAAGCAGGGCTGGTTCAGCAGACAGGCACTGCAGCATCGCAAGATCCTCTTATACCGTTTCGGCAGGGAATCTTAACGAAAAACCTGAAGTTTTTGTGAAGTATTTGCCCGAATTGACTGCAACCCCGAGGCTTGTGCCGTCGGGGCGTTGCTGATGCAGATGAGGGGGCGATGCGGGGACAGGATTTGAACCTGTGACCTTCAGGTTATGAGCCTGACGAGCTACCGGGCTGCTCCACCCCGCGTTGGTGGTGTTTGGTATTGGGTCCGGCGTGGTGGTCCGGCGGCGACCGACTCTCCCGCATCTTGAGATGCAGTACCATGGGCGCAGCGGTGTTTCACGTCCGAGTTCGGGATGGGATCGGGTGTATCATCCGCGCGATGACCACCGGACCACC
>JAQGIA010000087.1 GCA_028291445.1 Belnapia sp. | reverse complement strand
GGCCAGCTGTCGAAGCGCGAGAGCGCCGGCGTCGCCTTGGGATAGGGGTAGGTATTGGTGAAGGGCTGGCGCAGGCGCAAGCCGTACTCGCGGCGATGCTGCTGCCAGCGCTCCGGCAGCCAGCGGTCCAGCACCGCCATGTCGCGCGGCGCCGGATGGATGTCGCAATCGATGAGTTTCAGCCGCGATGTCGCCTGCACATCAGGCCGCGGCAGCGTGGTGGAGCTCATTGGATCGTCTCCCCTGGTGAAGCGGCCGGCCGATCGAGCCCTTGCGGCGCAAGCGCCTCGCGGTCATCGGCTGGCCTCAGGCGTGGATAAAGCGCCAGCGCATTGTCCCGCAGCACCCGCTGATGCAGCCGGGCAGGCAGGCTGGCGGGCAATGCGTCGGTGCCCTCGAAGCGGGCATGCGGATAATCGGTGGCGAACAGCAGCAGGTCGTCGCAGTCGATCATCTCGAGCAGCGCCGCCATCTCGGCCGGATCATCCGGGGCGTCGCCGGGCTGGATCGAGATGCGGATACTCTCGCGGAAGATCTCCGCCGGGGAGCGGTCGACCCAGGGGATCTCCTTGCGCATCGCCCGCCACATCTTCACCCCGCGCCAGAGGAAATTCGGCACCCAGCCGAAGCCGCTTTCCAGCAGGACCACCTTCAGCGCCGGATATTTGGTGAAGGCCCCCTCCCCGATCAGGCTGAGCAGCTGGCTCTGGAAGGTCTGGGCGAAGGTGACGTGGTCCTCGATGAGATAGGTCGGCCAGCCATTGGCGGTGGGGGCGAAGCGGGTGGCGCTGCCGGCATGGATGGCGATGGGCAGCCCATGCCGTTCGGCCGCCGCCAGGATCGGCCAATTCATCCGCCGTCCCAGCAGCGTCTCGCCGGCGCCGAACAGCAGCACCTGCACGAAGCGGCGGTCGGGCGCGCGACGCTCGATCTCCTCCACCGCCAGCTCGGCATTCTCGACCGGCACCAGGATGCCGGCCCGCAGCCGTGGGTCCTGGTCCAGCCAATTCGTTGCCATCCAGTCGTTGGTGGCCCGGCAGAGCGCCGCGGCCAGGTCGATGTTGTGCAGCGCCGGGGCACCGAACAGCGGGTTGCAGATCCCGATGCCGGTGCCGAAGGGGTCCAGCGCCTCGCGCCGCATCGCCTCCACCGTGGCGCCCGCCAGGCCGGTCGCCGGCCGCCAATCGGCCCGCGCCGTCAGCGGTGCGCCGCGCGGATAGAGCGCCAGGTCGAGGTCGTCGAGCCCGCGGCCGGTGATCACCTCGCGCCAATGCGCATCGAGATGCGGGAGCAGCGCCATGCAGCCCGGCAGCGCCGGATGCAGGTCGACATCGATGAGACCGCCGGCAGGGCTGGTCGGCATCCCGTTATCCTCCTGCCCAGCTTCCGCGCATCGTCCGGGCTGGGCTTGCCGAGGATGCTGCGCGGTTGCCCGGCACGGGTCAACCGCCGCGCCGATTCCGCTTGACGCCGGTCCATGGCAACCGGTTCGATCGTGGAAAATCAACAGGGGAGGCCGGGCCGCCATGCCGTACCGGGTCACACGCCGCGCCGCGCTCGCCGCCATGGCCACGCCCGCGCTTGTCATGCCCGCGCTTGTCATGGCCACGCTTGTCAGGCCGGCGCGGCTGCACGCGCAGGACAACTTCCCCAACCGGCCGTTGCGGCTGGTGCTGCCCTTCGGCCCGGGCGGCGTCTCCGATACCCTCGCCCGCATCATCGCCGAGCAGCTTCGCCCGCTGCTCGGCCAGACCGTGGCGATCGACCCGCGGCCCGGCTCGAACGGCGTCATCGCCACCGAGCACGTCGCCCATGCGGCGAAGGATGGCTATACGGTCGGGTACATGGCCTATGGCTCGCTGGTCACCGGGCCCGCGCTGGGCCAGCCGTTGAACTACCGGGTCGCCGACTTCCAGCTGCTCACCGCCATCTTCCGCGCCGCCCAGGTGTTGGCCGTGGCGCGCGACGTGCCGGCGCGCAGCCTCGCCGAGCTGGTCGCGCTGTCGAAGGACCGGCCGGTCGCCTATGGCACCGTCGGCCGCGGCGGGCCGGGCCATATCCTGATGGAGATGCTGGCCGGGGAGACCGGCGGGCGGTTCGAGAATGCGGTCTACCGCACCGAGGCGACGGTGGTGCAGGACATGCTGGGCGGCGCCATCCCGGGCTTCATGGGCAGCCTGATGCCGGCGCTGGAGCAGCATCGGGCAGGGAGCATCCGCATCCTGGCGATCTCCTCGCCCGGCCGCATCGCCGCGCTGCCCGGCGTACCGAGCTTCGCCGAACTCGGCCTGCCCGCCCTCACCTTCCAGTACTGCCATGGGCTGGCGGTGCCGGCCGGCACGCCCCGATCCGTGGTGGACCGGCTGCACGCGGCCTTCGCGGAAGCGATCCTGGCCGAGCCGGTGCGGTCCCGCATGACCCCCGACATGACCCCCGACGTCACCAGCCCGGAGGCCTTCACCGCCAATATCGCCCGGGAGACGGCGGCGCTGGCGACGGTGATCAAGGCGCGCGGGATCACCGCCGGCTAGGCGGCGGCCGTCACCGTCCGGACATGCGGG
>JAQGIA010000084.1 GCA_028291445.1 Belnapia sp. | reverse complement strand
AGGGCGTCGACGTGGCGCTCGAATGCACCGGCATCTTCACCAGCAAGGAGAAGGCCTCGGCGCTGCTCCAGGCCGGCGCCCGCAAGGTGCTGATCTCGGCCCCCGGCGACAATGCCGATGCGACCATCGTCTATGGCGTGAACCATCAGGTGCTGACCAAGGAGATGACGGTCGTCTCCAACGCCTCCTGCACCACCAACTGCCTGGCGCCGATCGCCAAGGTGCTGCACGACAACTTCGGCATCCTGCGCGGCTACATGGTCACCATCCACGCTTACACGGGTGACCAGAACACCGTCGATACGCTGCACAAGGACCTGCATCGCGCCCGTGCCGCGGCGGTCTCGGCCATCCCGACCAGCACCGGCGCGGCCAAGGCCGTCGGCCTCGTGCTGCCGGAGCTGGCCGGCAAGCTGGATGGCACCGCCATCCGCATCCCGACGCCGAATGTCTCCCTCGTGTCGCTCGACGTGAACCTGAAGAAGGAAGGCGTCACCAAGGAGGACATCAACGCGGCGATGAAGGCGGCGAGCGAGGGCGCGCTGAAGGGCATCCTGGCCTACAACACTGCGCCGCTGGTCAGCATCGACTTCAACCACAACCCGGCGAGCAGCACCTTCGATGCGACGCAGACGGCGGTGGTGGATGGCGCGATGGCGCGGGTGATGAGCTGGTACGACAATGAGTGGGGCTTCTCGAACCGGATGAGCGATACGGCGGCGCTGTTCGGCTCGCTGTAAGGAAGCCAGGCCGGGGAGAAGGTATTCTCCCCGGACCCCTCATCTATTTCTTTGAGTCTTAACTGGTGAAAAAACGAAGGGGGTTGCGGCATTGCCGCAACGGGAAGTGTCTTTCCGTCACCCTTCCTTCCGGAGCCCCCCGATGCCCCGCTTCCTCACGCTCGACGACCTCTCCCCTCAGGGCAAGCGCATCCTGCTGCGCGCCGACCTGAACCTGCCGGTGAAGGACGGGGTCATCACCGACCGGACGCGGATCGACCGGCTGGCGCCGACCATCCGGGAGCTGGCCGAGAAGGGCGGGCGGGTCATCATCTGTTCCCACTTCGACCGGCCGAAGGGCCAGCGGGTGCCGGAGATGTCGTTGCGGCCGATGGTGGCGGCGCTGTCCGCCGCGCTCGAACGGCCGGTGGCCTTCGTCGATGATTGCGTCGGCCCTGCCGCCGAGGCGGCCGCGGCCGCGCTGGCCGATGGCGAGGTGCTGCTGCTGGAGAATACCCGCTTCCAGGCCGGCGAGGAAAAGAACGACCCGGCGCTCTCGGCCGGGCTGGCGAAGCTGGCCGATGTCTATGTCAACGACGCCTTCTCCGCCGCCCACCGGGCACATGCCAGCACCGAGGGCGTGGCGCATCTGCTGCCAGCCTATGCCGGGCGGCTGATGCAGGCCGAGCTGGAGGCGCTGGATGCGGCGCTCGGCAATCCGGCACGGCCGGTGATGGCGATCGTCGGCGGCGCCAAGGTCAGCTCGAAGCTCGAATTGCTCGGCAACCTGGTGAAGAAGGTGGACATGCTGGTCATCGGCGGGGCGATGGCCAATACCTTCCTGGCGGCGCAGGGCCACAAGATGGGCAAGTCCTTGCAGGAAGCCGGGATGTATGACACCGCGCGGGACATCCTGGCGGGCGCCGCGGCGGTCAATTGCGAAATAATCTTGCCGACCGACCTGGTGGTCGCCACCGCCTTCGCGCCGAATGTGCCGACCCGCGAGGTCGGCGTCGATTCCGTGCCTTCCGACATGATGGCGCTGGATGTCGGGCCGGATACCGTCGCGGCCATCGAGGCACGGCTGCGCCAGGCGACGACCCTGGTCTGGAACGGCCCGCTCGGCGCCTTCGAGACGCCGCCCTTCGATGCCGCGACCGTCGCCATCGCCCAATCCGTCGCCGGCCTGACCCAGTCCATGGGGCTGAAATCCATCGGCGGCGGCGGCGACACCGTCTCGGCCCTGAAACATGCCGGGGTGGTCGACCGCATGACCTATGTCTCGGCCGCCGGCGGCGCCTTCCTCGAATGGCTGGAAGGCAAGACCCTGCCGGGCGTGGCGGCGCTGCAGACCGCCTGAGGGGTGGAACGAAAGCTTAACCTTGGCGGGCCGCTTCCGTTAGGCTGACCCCCAGGCAGGCTGCCCGGCGCCCTTTCGGCGTGCAGAGGCGGCCGCCCGGGAGGAAGCGACATGGAGACCAGCCGCAGGACACTGCTGGGCGCCGCTACGGCTGCGTCGCTTGGGGGGCTGCCTTGGCGCGGCGCCCGGGCTCAGGCAGCCCATACCATCAAGCTCGGCGTGCCGGTCGATCTCTCCGGCATGTACCGCGACGTCACCGGTCAGGTCTCGATCGCCGCGGTGCGCCAGGCGATCCAGGATTTCGGCCCGCGCGGCTTCACCGTGGAGGTGGTCGCCGCCGACCACCAGAACCGGCCGGATGTCGGGGTGAACATCACCCGGCAGTGGTTCGACCGCGACGGCGTCGATTGCCTGGTGGATGTGGCCACCTCATCGGTCGCGCTGGCGGTGAACGAGATCTGCCGGGAGAAGAACAAGGTCCATCTGAACAGCTCGGCCGCCAGCTCGGACCTGACCGGGAAGCTCTGCTCGCCGAACATGATCCACTGGACCTACGACACCTGGATGCTGGCCAATTCGGTCGGCGGCGCCACGGTGCGGGCGGGTGGCGACAGTTGGTTCTTCATCGTCGCCGATTACGCCTTCGGCCATGCGCTGGAACGCGACACCGGTGGCTTCATCCGGGCGGCCGGCGGGAAGGTGGTGGGCAGCGTGCGGACGCCCTTCCCGGGCACCCAGGATTTCTCGTCGTTCCTGCTGCAGGCGCAGGCGAGCGGGGCCAAGGTGATCGGCCTGGCGAATGCCGGGTCGGATACCATCAATTGCGTGAAGCAGGCGGCGGAGTTCGGGCTTGCCCGGCGCGGGGTCAGGCTGGCCTCGCTGCTGCTGTTCATCACCGAGGTGCATTCGCTCGGGCTGCGGACTGCCGCCGGGCTGATCGTGACCGAGAGCTTCTACTGGGACCTGAACGACCGCAGCCGGGCCTTCACCGCGCGGCTGCGCCAACAGGTCGGGCCGGGGCCGGGCATCGCCAGCACCCATGCCGGGACCTATGCCGCGGCGCTGCATTACTTGAAGGCGGTGCAGGACATGGGGGTGGCGGCGGCCAGGGCGAGCGGCGCCGAGGCGGTGGCGCGGATGAAATCCATGCCGACCGAGGATGACGCCTTCGGCGCCGGTACCATCCGGGCGGATGGCCGCAAGCTGCATCCCTCCTATCTGTTCGAGGTGAAGACGCCGGAGGAAAGCCGCGGTCCCTTCGACTACTACAAGCTGCTGCAGACGACGCCGGCGGGCGAGGCCTTCCGGCCGCTGGCGGAGGGCGGCTGCCCGCTGATCCGGGCCTGATGGGTTGACGAAGCGGTAAGAGCTGCGCCTTCGGCGTGCAATCCTTATTGGACACCTAACGGACATGGCGGCACCATGCCGCCATGCGCATCCAGCCCGTCGCCGCTTCGCCTCGCCCGTGGTTTTTTGGCCCGACCGATGCGCCATTCACGCCGGATTCAGATCTGCGCGGCATGATCATCCGCATGATCAGCACCAATGCGCTCGCCGCCTTCACGACGCAGGTAGCCCCGACCCGTCCCGCCCAGCCGGTTCGCGGCGTCTCCCCTGGCGTCGGCGCCAACGCGGCAGGGGATGCCCAGCCGGCCCAGCGCACCCTCGATGCGGTGCCGGCCGCACCGGCCAGACCGCTGCCGCGCGGCTCGCTGCTGGACCTGCGGGTCTAGCGCTGCCGCGATCCAGGGCGGCGCAACCGGCTTGCCTAAGTTGCTGACGCCCCGCATCCTGGGCTTATGCCTGCCTTTGTCCGAAGCATTCCCGAAGGCGACGACCGTGCCCGGCTGACCTGCCCGGATTGTGGCTATGTCGCCTATGAGAACCCCAAGATCGTCGTCGGCAGCGTGGTCTCGGTCGAGGGCCGCATCCTGCTGTGCCGCCGGGCGATCGAGCCACGGAAGGGCTTCTGGACCCTGCCGGCCGGCTACATGGAAATGGCCGAGACGGTGGAGGAGGGTGCCCGCCGGGAGGCCTGGGAGGAAGCCCAGGCGCGGATCGCGCTGGAGGGCATCCTGGCGATCTATTCCATCGCCCGGCTGGGCCAGGTGCAGGTGATCTTCCGCGCCGGCCTGGCGGAACCCGGTTTCGCCGCCGGGCCGGAAAGCCTTGAGGTCCGGCTGTTCGACTGGGCGGACATCCCTTGGGAGGAGATCGCCTTCCCCACGGTTCATTGGTCGCTGCACCGCTGGCGCGAGATGGAGGGGCTGCCGCTCGGGGCGCCGGCCGGCAATCCGCCGGTCGATGCGCGGGGCATCAGGCCGCTGGTGGGGGAGGGGTTGTGATGCGGGCCTGGCTCATCGCCGGCTTGTTGCTGGCGGGTGGCGCTGCGGCCCAGCCCGCGCCCGAGGCATCGCCAGCCCAGGCGCAAGCCCAGCCGGCGCAAGCCCAGCCAGAGCAATCCCAACCGGCCCAATCCACCCCAGCCCCGGCACCCGCCCCACGGCGGCCACGGGTGCGGACTGCGCCCAAGCCGCCGCCGTTGCCGGTCATCAAGGAGGCCGCGCGACCGCTGCCGCCACGGGTGATCGATCCTCGCCTGGCCAATCCGCAGGCCATGGTCTTGGCGCCGGTGCCGAACCGCAGCCTGGAAGCGCCGCGGGTGATCATCGAGGATCGCGCCAGCCTCGGCCCCAGCGTGATCAACCGCAACCTGCCGGGGCGGGGCCAGGCTTCAGACGGCTCGGTCAACCTGCTGGAGGACAAGCTGTTTCGCCCGGCCCCCGGCGCCCGGCTGAGCGTACCCTTCTCCTATTGATCGGAGCCGTTGTACTTCCGGACAAATTACGCCCTCGGGCGTATCTGCCCGAGCTGCGTTGAACCTATTGCGGCTTGAGGCCACGGCCGGTGTCCCAGACCGCATCCGGCGTGGTCCACAGGATCGGGTCGCGCATGGCTGCCGCGATGGCCTTGGTGACCACGGCGAAGATCGCCTCGCCCTTCTCGGCGGTCGCCGCGCGCGGGTCGCCGCGGACGCCGGTGCGGGGCGCGCGTTCCTCGAAGGAATAGAAGCGCACGAAACCGGCCGGCGGGTTGGGCGGCGGGTTGGACAGCGCCGCTTCCAACTTGTCGGTACGAACCTGGGTGGCGTCGAGCGCCAGCCACAGCGCGGTCTCGCCCTCGCAGGCATGTTGGATGCCGGGCTGGGTGGTGAGGATGCCGGCGATGGCGGCGGCGGCAGCCTGCGGCCAAGTGGTGGTGACGATGGGAATGCCGAATTCCACCGCCAGTTCCCGCCCAGCGACGGCCAGCGGGTCGA
>JAQGIA010000082.1 GCA_028291445.1 Belnapia sp. | reverse complement strand
CGCCGCGACCCCCAGCCCTCCCGCTGCCCGCTCGACAGGCCGGTGAGCAGCGCCGCCAGCGCCAGGATCAGCAGGCCGAAGCCCAGCGTATCGAAGGGTCGCCGCGGCCCCTCCCCGGCCCGGTCCGGCATGGTCACCAACCCCATCGCCAGCCCGAGGATGGAAAACGGCACCGCCAGGAAGAAGACGCTGCGCCAGCCGTAATTATCCACCATCAGCCCGCCGATGGTCGGCCCCAGCGCCGGCGCCAGCACGATGCCGACGGCATAGATCCCCATGGCGGAGCCGCGTTGCTCCGGCGGGAAGACCTGGAAGATGATCTGCATCGCCAGCGGCTGCAGCATCCCGGCCGAGGCGCCCTGCAGGATGCGGCCGGCGATCAGCAGCCCCTCGTTCGGCGCCAGGCCAGAGACCGCCGAGCCGACCAGGAACAGCGCGACCGACCCGGCATAGGTGGCGCGGCAGCCGAAGCTGTCCACCAGCCAGGCATTCAGCAGCATGGTGCCGGTGACCGCGGCAAGGAAGCCCGTCGAGAGCAGCTGCGCCTCGTCCGGGCTGATGCCGAAGGCGCCCATGACGTCCGGCAGCGCGACGTTGACGATGGTGGAGGACAGGATGGTGGCGATGGTGCCGATCATCGCCGCGATGGTGACCAGCCAGCGGTAGGACGGACCGAAGCGGGCGCCGAGGGATTCGAGCGTCCGCCTCCCCGGTGGTCCAGGGAATGGTGGCGCAGGGGATGATGCGGCGGGCGGTGGCTCAGTCACCGACCGTCGCTTCGACCTGCACCATCATCCCCGGCCGCAGCAGCCCTGGCTCGGGCGGCGGGCGGAGCGCGATGCGGATGGGCAGGCGCTGGGTGATCTTGGTGAAATTGCCCGAGGGGTTGGGGCTGGGCAGCAAGGCGAATTCGCTGGTGGCGGCGCCGCCGACGCGATCCACCACCCCCTCGAAGACCCGGCCGGGCAAGGCATCGACCGCGACCCGCACCGGTGTGCCCGGGCGGAAATGGCGGATTTGCGTCTCCCGCACATTGGCCTCCACCCGGACCCGGGCCGGGTCGTGCAGCATCATCACCCGCTGGCCGGCCGCGACATATTCACCGGGGTCGATGAAGACCCGGTCCACCATGCCGTCGAAGGGCATCCGGATGGTGCGGTCGCGGATGTCGAGCGCCACCCGGTCGCGCTGCGCCGCCAGCTCCCGCGCCTGCGGATCGAGCGATTCGAGCTGCCGCGCCAGCACCTTCAGCTCCTCCCGCGCGGCGGTCGCGGCGGCGATCTGCGCCTCGGCGTTCTGGATTTCGGCGATGGCGCCGAGCACCTTCTGCCGCGCGGTATCGAGTCCGCTGCGCGCCTGGTCGTAACGCTGGCGGGTGCCGCTGCCGGTGTTCATCAACTGCATGGCGCGGCCGAACTCCGCCTCGGCATAGATCCGCTCCGCCTCGGCCGAGGGCAGCGCGGCGCGCGAAACCTCCAGCTTGGCGCGACTGCCGGCCTGCTGGCTGCTGGTCTGCAGGTCGACCATGGCGACCCGCGCCTCCAGCTCCCGCCGCCTGGCATCGAGGCTGCCCAGCCGGGCCTCCAGCTCGGCCAGCGATAATTCCTGCTCCCGGCTGTCGATGCGGACCAGCATGGCGCCGGCTGATGCTTGGTCACCGGCGATGACCCGCACCTCCGCCACCCAACCCGGCACGCGGGAGGCGGTGGTGATCATGTCGGCGGCGATGCGGGCGTCGTCGACGAAGACCAGGGTGACGAAGCGGTGGATGTACCAGCCGGCACCAGCTAGCAGCGCCAGCACCAGGGCGCCGAGCGCCAGCGGCCGCAGCAGGTGGCGGCCGATGGAACGCTGCCTGGCCGGCGGCGCCGGCCGGCTAGTCGTCCCGACGTCCATGCCGGTCCTCCCCCAAGGGCTGCACCTCTGGGGACTTCGATGCCGGGGGCTTCGATGCCGGGGGCTTCGATTCTGGAGGCTTCGATTCTGGGGGCTTCGCCTCTGGGAGCTCCGCCGCTGGGGGCTTCGGCTCCAGGGACTTCGGCATACCCGGTGCGGCGAGGCCGGCGGCGACCCGCTCCAGCACGGCGAGGCAGCCGGCCAGCTCGGCCTCCGGGATGCCGCCCAGGATCTCCGCCCGTACCAGGGTCGCCGCCGCTTCGATCCGGTGGATCAGCGGCATGGCCCGCCCGGTGAGATGCAGGGTCTTGGCACGGCGGTCCTGGGTCGATTCGCGCCGTTCGACCAGCCCCTGGCGCTCCAGCCAGTCGAGCGTCCGGACCAGGGTCGGGCCTTCGATCAGCAGGCGGCTGGCCAGATCCTTCTGGGTCATCCCGTCGCCGCCCCGGGCCAGCGCCAGCAGTGCCAGCCAGCGCGCCTCGGTCAGGCCGAATTCGGCGATCCGCGCATCGAGGCGGCCACGCCACCGTCGCGCGATCTGCGCGATGGTGATGCCGATCCGCCACTGGGTATGGGCAAGCGTCGAACCGTCCCGCATCCGCCGAGGTTAGAACGCCAGCGAATAGCTAGGAAGCTAGATGTTTGCCCTTGGCGATGCGATACGCCCATGACTGGACAGCAGGACGCATAGCCATGACCACTCCGGTGCGCGCCAGCCTTGCCGATGGCGTGGCCACGCTCAGCCTGAACCGCCCCGACCGCGGCAATGCGCTGGGGCCCGAACTGGTCGAGGCGCTGGCCGAAGCCTTCGAGGCCGCGCTGGCCGGCGGCGCCCGGCTGGTGCTGCTGCGCGGCGAGGGCCGCCATTTCTGCACCGGCTTCGACCTCGCCGGGCTCGAGAGCCTCACCGATGGCGACCTGCTGCTGCGGATGGTGCGGATCGAGGCCCTGCTGGCCCGCATCCACGCCGCGCCGGTCACCACCCTGGCAATCGGCAGCGGCCGCAGCTTCGGCGCCGGGGCCGATCTCTTTGCCGCCTGCGACCGGCGGATCGCCCTCGCCGGCGCCAGCTTCGCCTTCCCCGGTCCGGCATTCGGCCTGGTGCTCGGCACGGCGCGGCTGGCTGGCCGCATCGGACGGGACAGGGCGCGGGCAATGCTGCTGGCCGGCGAGGAGATCCCGGCCGAGGCGGCGCTGGCCAGCGGCCTCGCCACGGCCCTGGTGGTGCCGGAGGCGCTGCCGGCGGTGATCGCTGAGGCTGCCGCTGCCGCCGCCCGGCTGGACCCGGCCACCGTCGCCGCCCTGCACCGGCGCACCGCGGCGGCGGATGACGATGCCGATCTTGCCGCCCTGGTCCGCTCGGCCGCCCGGCCTGGGCTCCGGCAGCGTATCCTCGATTATCGCGCCGCCGCGGCGGCGCGGCGCCAGGGGGGCTGAATCGCGGCCTGGGCTTCGGTCGGCCGGCATTCGGGTGACGGTGCTGTTGGCGCGCCCGAAGGGATTTGAACCCCTAACCCCCAGATTCGAAGTCTGGTGCTCTATCCGGTTGAGCTACGGGCGCCCGGGCCAGGAAACCGTGCCGTCCCAAGGCAGGGACGACAGCAAAAGCCAGACCGCAACTCCCCCGAAAGCCTGGCGCTTTGCTTTTATATCAAGGTCTTTGTAGCGCCAATCTTGCCTGGGGATGCGCCCGGCATCAATGCGCTACGGCAATTTCCTCTAGCCGCCGGCCGCGTGATCCTGGCCGCTTCTGGCTTCCATCAATGCGCAGGCTTCTACGCAAGACAACGAAGAAAAAGCCGTGAAAACGGCCAAACTCATGCCAGCAGCATTTGCCGGATGGCTGGCCCGATCAACAACTGCTGGATCAGGGATAAAGCCGGAGCTTCCAACCCGGAAGACAATCGGCAGATCAATGCTGTGTTCTGGAAAGAATGGCGCGCCCGAAGGGACTAGGGATTTCCTGCGTTCACAGCGCGTTTGCTCTTTCAACCCACCCCGCATGCCTGCCGTAGATCAATGGCTTACGGGCCGATTGTCAAACCGCCTGACTCTCCCCTGCCC
>JAQGIA010000056.1 GCA_028291445.1 Belnapia sp. | reverse complement strand
GAAGCCGCCGCCGCCCCGCTCCTTCGGCATGCCCAGCGCCCAGAGCCCCTCGGCCTTGGCCTGCGCCCGCATGCGGCCCAGCAATTCGGGGGTTATGTTCTCGTGCTCGTCGAAGCTCGCCGCCTCGCTTTCCAGCGGGATCAGCCGCTGCTCGACGAAGTCGCGGATGCGCGCCCGGGTCGCCTCGACCTCGGGGGGAAGGCTGAAATCGATCATCGGTTCGTCCTACAGCGCGTTCACGGAATGGCCGCCATCCACCACCAGCGTCGCGCCGGTCATGTGGGCGCCGGCCGGGGAGGCCAGCAGCAGCAGCGGCCCGGTCAGGTCGGCGGGCTGGCCCAGGCGCCGCTGCGGCACCCGCTTGACCACCGCCTGCCCGGCCTCGGAGGCAAAGAATTCGGTATTGATCGGCGTCTCGACATAGCCGGGGCAAAGCGCATTCACCCGGATGCCGTAGCGCGCCCATTCCACTGCCAATTGCTTGGTAAGCTGCACCAGCCCGGCCTTGGAGGCGGTATAGCCCGCCACGCCCTGCAATATGCGCAGGCCGCCGATCGAGGCGATGTTGACGATGGCCCCACCGCGCTTGGCCGCGACCAGCCGCCGGGCAGCCTCGGTCGCCACCAGGAAACAGCCGCGCAGGTTCACCTCCAGCACGCTGTCCCAATCCGCCGCGGTCTGCTGGAGCGCCGGCTTGGAGACGGCGATGCCGGCGTTGTTCACGATGATGCCGCAGGGGGCGCCGAAGGCCGCCTCGGCCGCCTCGAAGGCGGCGGCGACGCTCTCGGGCCGGGCGACGTCCAGCGCGACGGTGGTGGCGCCATCGCCCAGCTCGGCCGCCAGCGCTTCCAGCGCCTCGACCCGGCGGGCCGCCAGCACCACCCGGGCGCCCGCCGCATGCAGGACGCGCGCGAAATGGGCGCCCAGCGCGCCGGAGGCGCCGGTCACCAGCGCCGTCGAGCCCGACAGGTCGAACAACCTCTTGGTATCGATCATATCCTGGTTCAGACCCCTCCCGTTGGCCGGCACTTGACCATCAGGCGAGGGGAGGGGGCAAGAGTGCCGCACGGGCCATGGCCCCATGCGCGACCGCTCGGTGGCCAGCCAATCATTGCCCCGGGTTGAGGTTCATCCGCGCCACGATGGGCGTCCAGCGGCCGATCTCCCCGGCCAGCAATGCCGTGGCGGCTGCCGGGCTGGCATCCCTCCAGGTTTCGCAGCCCGCGGTGGCCAGGCGCTGCTGCACCACGGGGTCCGCCAAGGCCCGCGCCGCAGCCTCCCGCAGCACCGCCTGGGCCTCCGCCGGGGTGCCTGGCCGGGTGAACAGGATCTGCCAGATCGTCATGTCGTAGCCGGCGACCCCCGCCTCGGCCAGGCTCGGCAGGCCGGGGACCAGGGCGGAGGCGGCCGTGGTCGAGACCGCGAGGCCGCGCAGCTGCCCATCCCGCATCAGCGGCAGGATCATGGTCGGGCTGTCGATGGTGAAGTCGAGCCGCCCGGCGACCACATCCTGCACCGACGCCGCCGCCGCCCGGTAGGGCACGATGGTGAATTCGACGCCGGCCCGCTGGCGCAGCAGCTCACCGGCCAGATGGTTGCTGCCGCCCGGATTGGCCGCGCCGTAATTCGCCGCCTCGCCCTTCTGCCGCAGCCAGGCCAGCAGCCCGGCCACGTCCTGCACCGGCAGCTTCGGGTTGACGACCAGCACGAAGGGCTGCCGCGCCACCAGCGCCAGCGGGGTGAAATCCGCCATCGGGTCGAAGCCGATCTGCGGATAGATGGCCTTCATCACCGCATGGTTGTTGGTGCCGAGGAAGATCGCATGGCCATCCGCCGGCGCGCGCTGGAAGGCCGCGGCGCCGACCGTGCTGCCGGCGCCGGCGATGTTCTCGACCACCACCGGCCGGCCGAGCAGCGGCGACATGGCATCGGCCAGCACCCGGCCGACGATATCGGTGACGCCGGCGACCGCCACGGGGATGATCAGCCGCACCGGCCGGCTGGGGAAGCGGTCCTGCGCCAGCACCGGGGTGGCGAGCAGCGCGGGCGCCAGCAGCGGCGCGGCCAGCAGGCGGCGACGGCGAAGGGGAAGGGTCATGGCTTTTGGCCGAGCAAGGAATGCGCCAATCTGCCGCCCATGACCTTGCACCCGATTACCCTCCAGGAACCCTTCCGCGCGGTCTTCTATGCGCCCTTCTACGCCGCGCTGGCACGTGGCGATTATGCCGCGGAAGGCGTCGCGGTGACGCTCCGCACCGGCACCATCCCGGCCAATGCGAAGGATGCCGTGTTGGCCGGGGTTGCCGACCTCGCCTGGGGCGGACCGATGCGGATCCTGCTGGCGCATGAAGCGGATCCCGCCAGCCCCTTGCGCAATTTCGGCGCGGTGGTGATGCGCGATCCCTTCTTCCTGCTCGGCCGGACGCCGCGCCCGGATTTCACCTTGCGCGACCTGGCCGGGCTTCGCTTCGGCACCGTGGCCGAGGTGCCGACGCCCTGGTGGACCCTACAGGAGGATATCCGCCAGGCCGGTCTCGACCCGACCACCCTGACCCGGGTGACCGACCAGGGCATGGCGGACAATCTCGCGGCCCTTGCCGCCGGCCGGCTCGACGTGGTGCAGGTCTTCGAGCCCTTCGTGACCCTGGCCGAGGAGAGCGGCGCCGCGCATGTCTGGCATGTCGCGGCGCGGCGCGGGGTCACCGGCTATACCAGCTTCACCAGCAGCACCGAACGCATGCAGTCCCGCCGGGCCGAGTTCCAGGCGATGCTGCGCGGCCTTGCCCGGACCCTGGCCTGGGTCGCCGCCAGCCCGCCCGAGGCGATCGCCGCGACCATCGCCGCCTATTTCCCGGATATGCCGCCGGCCCGCCTGGCCCGCTGCCTGGGGCGGTACCAGTCCATCGGACTCTGGACCGCGGACCCCTTCTATCCGGAGGAGGCCTTCACCCGACTGGAGACCGCCATGCTCTCGGCCGGGGCCATCACCCGCCGTCCGGGCTTCGCCGCCACGGCGGACAATGGGATCGTCGCCGAGGCCCTGGCCCGGACCTGACACCCAGGCCCAACCTCCACATTCGACGATCAGGCAGCGGCGGCCCGTCGAAGGCGTTGTTCACGGAAGCAGCCGTTGCGCTTCGCAAAACGTAACGGCCGGCGCCGGTATGACGGGCGTCGCCAAGCAGTCCTTGCATGCGCCGGCCGGATGCACTTTATCCGCTCGCTGGAATTTGCCCGGCGGCTCATCAACTTTGGTGGAAAAATTGAGACGTAACTGACAAAATGTCGTTAATGATGTGAACGGCAGCGGCGTCGTGCTGGCGGATTTGCCCCAAGAACGACTATCACTATCGGCTGAGCAGCGCCGCTCGATACGCCGGGAAGCTTCTCGGCGCACCCCGATTCTGTGTCTCCGTAATGAATCTGATCAATATGTTGCGATATTGCAAGTAGAATTCCCAGGCGGCTCCCCAGTCCGATCTGGCTGGATAGGTCGCAGACCGGCCAAGGGCTGGCCATCGATACGCCATCCTGGAATGCGCTCCTTCCGCGACGTGCAGCAACCTTTCAGCCGGTGATAGGGAACCACATGAGGAGTCTCTGGAATGGGGTGCCGAACTGCCCCGAACGCAGCGGCTGGCATTGGGTGGAAGATGCAACCGGGTTGCGCCCGTTGCTGTGGCGCGGCGATGACTGGCCGGATGCCATCGACCGTCGGGAGTGGGAGGACGGGATCGTGGTCTGCTCCGCGGAGGACATGCGCGGCTCCGATTACTGCGGCCCGGTCGTGATGCCGGAAGTGGTGGCGGAACGGTTCAACCGGACCCGTCTCGGTAAGCCGCCGGTCGGCATTGCAGGGGGCTGGGCGGCCCGGCTTGGATTATCCTAATTGAAACGATAGGCTTGGCCGAATAGCATATGTTTCAACACGCTTATCCATGCGTTCGATAAATCGACGTTAACGAACCCTTATCCCGTCACGCAACTGTACAAACTTCGAGACTGCATCGTTCCTCGCTCCTTGTGCTCCTGGACGCGCTATAGCTCAACAGGCGAGTACGGAGCGCAACTAATGACCTTTGTGAGATCATCTGACCTGGCTGCCCCACTTTTGGCGTCGGCAGCGGAAATCGAAGACCCCCGCACCCGCATGGCGGGATCTTTGCCAGGCATTATACAACCCTTTCTCACTTGGTTGACCGCAAAACCGGCACCGGGCGAGACGCCAGCCGAGCGGTCGGCCACATCCTTCGTAGCAAGTGCCCTTGGCTGGACCTTCGGCGGCTGCGCCGTAACCCTCAGCCCCTTCATCCTCGGTGATCTTTCCGTTCTTTTCTGGCTGCTGGTGCCGCTGGGCCTGCTGGCGAGCTGCTGTGGCCTCGGGTTGTTCCAGGTGGTCGTCTTCCACCACTGCTCGCATGGCACCGTGTTCCGTACCCGCGAGCGGAACCGCCGCGTCGGGCGGCTGATCTCGGCGCTGCTGCTGTTCAAGCGCTTCGACGACTATCAGCACGAGCACATGCTGCACCACAGCCCGAAGAAGCTGCTGACCGAGGAGGATGAATTCGCCGATTTCGTGCTCGGGATGTGTGGGCTGGAGGCCGGCATCCCGAAGCGCCTGCTGTGGCGACGGGTCGCCTGGGCGCTGGTCTCGCCGGGCTTCCATGGCCGCTTCCTGCTGCGGCGCATCCGCGCCAGCCTGTTCACCGGCGACCGGGCGCATGACCGGGTCGGCCGCTTCGCCTGGACCGCGGCGATCCTCCTCGCCGCGGCAACCGGCACGCTGCTGGAATTCAGCGTTGCCTGGGTGCTGCCCGTGACGGTGCTGCTGCAGGCGGCGACGGTGCTCCGCATCCTCTGCGAGCACCGCTTCCCCGAGCCTGAGATGATCGCGGCGCGCGACCGCGAATTCGTCTGCCACGCGACGGCCGGCGTCTTCCCCGGCGTGATGCCGCCGGCGGTGCGGGCGACGACGCCGCGCGGCCTGCTGCTATGGGCGGGCTGGTGGCTGGACATGCTGACGGTGCAGCTTTTCGTCCGGCTTTTCGTGCTGGTCGGCGATGCGCCTTGCCATGATTTCCATCATCGCAAGCCGGCGACCCGGCGCTGGACCACCTATATCCATGCACGGCAGCAGGACCTCGATGCGGGCTCGCCCGGCTTCCCGGCCGGCTACCTGGAGAACTGGGGCCTGCTCTCGGCGATCGACCAGAATCTCGGCAGCCTGGCCAATACCAGACCGGAGTCGATCGGACGATAGTGGCCAGCCCCGAGGCCCGGGCGGTCCCGTGCCGCCTGGGCCCGTTGTACCAGCCCGCCCGTGGGTTGGCCCCGGTGGCTAACCCATGGGGCGGATGCGGACCCGTTCCGGCGGCAGGGTCACCCGGACGGTGGTCCCGGCACCGAGCGCGCTCTCGATGAGGAGGCAGCCGCCATGCGCCTCGGCCAGGCCCTTGGCGATCGGCAGCCCCAGGCCGGCACCGCCGGTCACCCGCGCCAGGCTGCTGTCGATCTGCTGGAAGGGTTCCAGCGCGCGGGGAATATCCTCCGGCCGCATGCCGATGCCGCTGTCGCGCACGGTGAAGATCCCGCGGCCATCGGCGCCGCGATCCAGCCCCACCTCGACGATGCTGCCGGCCGGAGCGAATTTCACCGCATTGCCCAGCAGGTTCTGCAGAACCTGGCGGAAGCGGAGCGGGTCGACGTAGACCTCCATCGGCTGGTCGGGCAGCCGCACCTGGACCAGCACCTCCCGGTGCCGGGCCATGCCGCCGACGATGTTCGAAGTATCCGCCAGCAGCTTGCCGGCCGGCAGCCATTCCGACGACAGCAACGGCAGGGCCTGCTCCAGGCTCGAATAGTCGAGGATGCCGTCGATCAACTCCAGCAGGTGCCGCCCGGCATCGAGGATATGCGCGGAATACTGCAGCTGGTCCTGCGTTGTCAGCACGTAGCGCGATTCCGGCACCATCATCTCGGAGAAGCCGATGATGGCGTTCAGCGGCGTGCGCAGCTCATGCGTGAGGGTGGCGAGGAAGCGCGCCCGGGCCTCGCTCGCCCGCTCCGCCACCGCCTTGGCGGCGCGCAGCTCCATCTCGGCCCGCTTGCGCAGGAGCACGTCGATATAGACCGACAGCGCGCCCTCGATGAGCTCCTGGTCGCCCGCCTCGAAGGGCCGGCTGACGTTGCTCTCGGACTGGTTGCCGAGGATCAGCGCATTGCCGGTCGAGCGGTCGAAGGCCCAGAGCACATACGGCATCCGCAGGATGCTGGTCAGCTCATAGGTCGGTGGCTCGATCGACGAGCGCGAGGTGGTGAAGAAGAATTCGGGCGGCGAGGGCACCCGGACCGGCCCGGCCGCCGTCGGGCCCAGCGTATGGGTGATGCGGAAAAGCGTGCCTTCCTCCCCCGGCTCCTGCTTCAGCAGGGCAGCACCGTCGCAGAGGGCGTTCTCGACGATAATCTCGAGCATCGGCGCACCGATCTGCTCGACCGTCGAACCCTGGTCCGCCAGCCGATAGGCCTCGCGGATCAGCTTCGCCACGGTCCGGCTACGCCGGGCCTCGCGGAAGGCCTGGCTCTGCTCCTCCTGCAGCCGCAGCAGGCGGGACCCGAGATCGTTGCATTCCCGCCGGTAATAGGCCAGCTCGCGCTCAAGCTGCCCGAGCGAGGCGATGGGCATGCTCGTCGCCATCAACGAAGCCTCCGCAGCACCGCCAGCACACCGGTCCAGTCGAGTGGCCGGCTCGGCTCATCGGCGAAAGGCGCTATCTCGACACCGGAATAGAAGCCGATGAAAGGTACGCCGGAGGCAACCCCCCGCAGCATCAGCTCGGCCTCTTCGATCGGCGCGCCGCTGCGGGCGCTGCCGCGCCCGGCGCAGTCGATATACAGCGCCAGCAGGCTGTCCGGCCCGATGATGTCGCGATTGGCCACGGCAATGCCGCGGCGCACGGATTCCAGCATCAGCGAATTGTCGCGGCTCATGATCTGCACCCGGGCGCCGCGCTCGAAATCCGGCTCGAAGAGGCTGACCGAACCGGTCGCCGGATCGGCGCGGAGGATCAGCCGGTTCACATAGGCATTCTCGTCGTAGGGGCCGAAGGGGTCGCCCTGCTTCTGTCCCAAGGTCGCCACCAGCGAAAGCTCCTGCCCACGGGTACCGCCCAGCGGCAGGCCCAGCATCTTCTCGATCACCTCGAGGGCGGGCCGGCCATCGAGTTCATAGACCTCGGCCCCATCGATCCGGGTGATCTCCATGAAGGCGCTGACCGGGCGGCAGCCGTGCATGATTACGGTATCGACCGCCACCGTCGGCGGGAAGACCAGTGCGATGGCGGCATGTTTCAGGACGCCCTCGCCATCGAAGACCCAGCCGCCCGAAAGGTTCATGTCGGTCAGCAGCCCGCCACCGAGCAGGCACACGGCCTTGTCGCCGATCCCGGCATGGAAGCCGCGGACGATCGAGCTCGCATGGTGCAGCCGGGGCGGCGAGGCGCTGACGACGCTGTCGAACAGCAGCAGCACCACGGCGCCCTTGGCCGCGACCTCGCGCACCGCGCATCCCAGATCATGCCCGGCGGCCTGCTCATCGGCCAGCAAGGCCCGCGTCACCACCGCCTGCGGCGCCACGTCGGGATCGTTGAAGGCGACCAGGCCCAGCTCGAAACCGCTGTAGCCGAAGCCGTCGCGGCCGATGGCGCCCGCGGCGGAGCCGCCGAAGACCGGCACGTCGCCGAATTCCTCCCGCAACTGGCCCAGCACGGCATGGGCATCCAGCTTGCCGCCGCAAAAGGCGAGCAGCATCTGCGGCCGGCCGCCACCCAGGGCCGCGGCGCAGCGTTTCACCGCCACCTTGGGATCGGAATGCTTGGCATAGCCAACGGTGATCAAGGCAGTCTCCCGCACAGGGGCAGTCCGTAGGGTAGTCCGCAAGGCCATTCGGATCTGGAACGAGCGGCATTCATGAGGCCAGGCCCGCCACCGTCGCCGGCGGGGCGATCAATCCGGCGACCGCCTCGGCGAGTTCGGTCGGGGAGACCGGCTTGCGCAGCAGGGCGAAGCCGCCGCGCTCGGCCAGGCGGGCGATCTCGGCGACCTGGCCGGTGCCGGTCAGCAGTAGCGCGGCGAGGTTCGGGCGCTTGATCCGGGCGGCCTCGATCAGCGCCGTGCCATCCATGCCCGGCATGACCAGGTCCGTCAGCAGCAGGTCATAGGGCTCGCCGGCATCGAGCCGGGCCAGGGCATGGCCGGCGTCCTCGGCCTCCTGCACCTCCCAGCCCTCATGCTTCAGGCACTCGACCAGGAAGCGGCGCATCATCGGATGGTCCTCGACCACCAGGGCGCGGCCCGGGCAGGCCAGTTCGTCGCGTGGGGAGGCCACCGGCTTGCCGCCGGGCACCCGGGGCAGCCAGAGCGTGACCGTGGTGCCTTGCTCCGGCGTGCTTTCGATCCGCATGGCCCCGCCGGATTGCGCGGCGAAGCCATCCGCCATCGACAGGCCGAGGCCGGTGCCCTTGTTGCGCGGCTTGGTGGTGAAGAAAGGTTCGGCGGCACGGGCCAGGGTCGCCGGGTCCATGCCGGTCCCGGTATCGGCGACCCAGAGGCGCAGATACTGGCCCGGCTCCAGGCTCGAGCGGGAGCGCCGGACCGAGCCGGCCGGCCAGGCCGGATCGATGTGGTCGAAGGCCGCGCCCAAGGTCACCGTCCCGCCGTTCGGCATCGCATCGCGCGCGTTGATCGCCAGGTTGATCAGCGTGGTTTCCAGCTGGGCCCGGTCGGCCTGCAGCGGCGGGAGCCCGGCCGGCACATCGATGACCACCCGGACCGCGGCGCCCAGCGCATTCGCCAGCACCGCCCGAAGCGCGCGCAGCAGTTCCCCCGGATCGAGCGCGGCGGCGTGCAACTCCTCCCGCCGGGCGAAGACCAGCAGCCGGCGGCTGATCGCCACCCCACGCTCGGCGCCCTCGCGGAGGCCGTTGAACAGCCGCAGCGCGCCCGGGCCGCCGGCCGCCAGCGTCGCGTAATGGTGCTTCTCGAGCAGGGCGATGCCGGCCAGGACGGCGGCGGAGGCATTGTTGAAGTCATGGGCGACGCCGCCGGCCAACTGGCCGAGCGCTTCCAGCTTCTGGATATGGCGCAGCCGGTCCTGCGCGGCGGCCCGGGCCGCGGCCTCGGCGGCGAGCTGGGCGGTGCGTTCCTCGACCCGACGCTCGAGCGTGGCGTTCAGCTCGCGCAGCGCGGCCTCCACCGCCCTGGCATCGGTGATGTCGACATTGCAGCCGGTATAGCCCAACAGCTCGCCCGAATCATGCAGGACCGGCATCGCCTCGCTGCGATGCCAGCGCAGCGCACCCGTCGCATCGACCACCTGGACTTCGGCGCAGAACCGGTGCCGCCGGCCCAGCGCGGCCTGGAAGGCGGCGCGGAACCGGCGCAACCCGCCGGGCGCGATGCTCGACTGCCAGCCGGCGCCCAGCAGCGCCCGCGTTGTCCTGCCGAAGACGGTTTCGAAACGTTGATTGGCGTAGATCAACTTGCCTTGATGATCGGTCTTCCAGATCAGGGTCGGCGCTTCGGCCATTGCCACATGGATTGTAACACATTGATCCGATGAGGAACCGCGAGGAGATGCCACATGCGTCTGACCATATGCCGAGCCCTGAGCAAGCCCTCGCTCTCGCATCTTTCAAGCTCCAGCCCCAGCGACCTTGGGTTGTCGCATTCAGGCCATATACCCGGCGCGATTGCAATCAAGCTGAGAAGACTTGACGTACAACAGAGACCTTCAACTGACCGTACGGATTGAATAGCGGCCAATTACAATCCCGCCAAGAGAGATGTTCATATCACGCAACGAAGTGAACGGCCGAGGCGACCCGATCGTGGTCTCGCCTCGGCCGTTCAATACCGTGGCGGGCCTTGATTCAGTCGAGCAGCAACTCCGGGTAGCCTTTGGCCGCCACCGCGTCGCACCAGGCCCGATAATCCGGGGCGCTGCCGCTGTAGCGGGCGATGATGCGGGTCTGCTTGCCGTCGACGTTGCTGTTGTATCCGGTGAACCAGGAATTCACCTCGTTCGAGAGCAGCCCGGCACCGATCGATTTGACATGCTCGGTCCAGGCCGCCACCGCCTCCGGCCGCGCATCCGCCCGGGTCAGCCCGTGGTCGCGCATGTGGCGGACCAGCCCGGTTACCCATTCCACGTTGTACTCGATGCTGCGCGGGATATTGCCGAGCGCGGTATGCGGGCCCATCAGCATCGCCATGTTGGGAAAGCCCTCGACCATGACGCCGAGGAAGGTCTGCGGCCCGCCCGCCCAGCTCTCCTTCAGCTGCACGCCGTCCAGGCCGCGGATGTCGATCCGGTCGAAGCTGCCGGTGATGGCATCGAAGCCGGTCGCGTAGATGATCATGTCGAAGGCCTGCTCGCCGGCACTGGTCAGGATGCCGGCCGGGGTGATCGCCTCGATCGGCGTCTCCCGCAGATCGACCAGCCGGACGTTGGGCTGGTTGTAGACCTCGTAGTAGCGGGTCTCGAGCGGTACCCGGCGGGTGCCGAAGCCATGGTTGGTCGGGATCAGCTTCTCCGCCACCGCCGGATCCTTCACCCGCTGGCGGATCTTGCGGGCGACGAAGTCGCTGACCACCGCATTCGCCTCCCGGTCGACCAGGTAGTCGCGGAAATTGCCGACCCAGATGCCGAAGCCGGGCGAGGCATAAAGCTCCTCGAGGAAGGCCTCGCGTTCCGCCTCGGTCACCTCGAAGGTGCCGCGCGGGTCCGGCGTGTGCAGGAAGCAGGAGAAGGTCTCCTGGCAGCGGCGGAACATTTCCGGGTAGCCGGCCCGGATGGTCGCCATCTCATCCTTGGAGATGGGCCGGTTATGCAGCGGCGCGCACCAATTGGGGGTGCGCTGGAAGATGGTCAGCGTCGCCGCGGTCTTGGCCACTTCCTGGATGGTCTGGATACCGGTCGCGCCGGTGCCGATGACGGCCACCCGCTTGCCGGCAAAGCTCACCGGCTCATGCGGCCAACGGGCGGTGTGGCAGGACTGGCCGGTAAAGCTCTCGATGCCGGGGATGCGCGGCAGGGTCGGGGCCGAGAGCGGGCCGATGGCGGTGATCAGGAAGCGCGCCGTATGCCGGCTGCCATCCTCCAGCGTCACCGCCCAGCCGCGCAGCGCTTCATCGTAATGCGCCGCCGTCACCCGGCTGTGGAAGCGCATGTCGCGCCGCAGGTCGAAGCGGTCGGCGACGTGGTTGAGGTAGCGCAGCGTCTCCGGCTGCGGCGCGAAATGCTCGGACCAGTCCCATTCCGCCAGCAATTCCGGGGAAAAGGAATAGCCATAGGAATAGCTCTCGGAATCGAAGCGGGCGCCGGGGTAACGGTTCCAGTACCAGGTGCCCCCGACCCCCGAGCCGGCCTCGAAGACCCGCACCTTAAGGCCCAGCTCGCGCAGCCGGTGGAGCTGATACATGCCGGACATGCCGGCCCCGATGATGATCGCATCGTGATCCAGCGCCGGGGCCCCCGAGACGTCGCTGCTGGCGGCATCGACCGGTGAGAGCTGCGAGACGGCCATGGTGTTTTCCTCCCTATGGGCCGGCGCCGGGCGCGATGGCCGTCTCCGGCCGTCCCGTCGCCTGATCCTGACCCTGATCCTGGCATAGGATATCCCCGGGAGTGGATCGGCCGCAAAGGCCGGGGCATTTGATCCGCCTGCAGTCTGCACGTTAAGGTTGTGGATTTTCGTCAATCGATTAATTTGCGTTGTCGGCGCAATTTTATGCAACCTACAATAGAATGCTGCGCGAGGTGTTATAGGTGAGCCTCTTGCAATGATCGGAATGCTGTGATGAGCCGCAGACCATGGTTCGGACCGGGCTTGCGCCAGGGCCTGTCCGTCGCGGCGATCTGCGCCATCGTCGGCATGGCCGGATCCGGGCTGCTGCTGCGGGCGGAACGCCAGCGCCTGGTGGCGGAGGCGGGGGCTGGCCTCGCCGGCTATGCCAGGACCATGGCCGATCGGCTCGATTCCGGCCTGGCCGCCTGGGCCAGTGACGTCGGCCTGCTGGCCCGCTTCGAAGCCTTCGAACGGCAGCCGGCGGATCCGGCCATGGCGCGCCGGCTGCTCGAGGATCTCCGCACCCGCTCGCCCACCTTTTCCTGGATCGGCTTCACCGGCACCGATGGCCGCGTCATCGCCGCGACCGGCGGGCTGCTCGAAGGCATCGACGTGTCCAGCCGGCCGTGGTTCGGCCCCGGCCTGGCCGGCCTGCATCTCGGCGACGTCCATCCGGCGGTGCTGCTGGCCAAGCTGCTGCCGCAGGATCAGGGCGGCGGTGCCGATGCCTATTTCGTCGATGCCGCGGCCCCGGTGCATGCGGCGGATGGCCGGGTCATCGGGGTGATCTCCGGCCATCTGACCTGGCGTTGGGCCGAGGGCGTCCGGCGCGAACTGATCGGCCTGTCGCCCTGGCACCCGGCGCCGCAGCTGCGGGTGCTGGGGGCCGACACGATGGTGCTGCTCGGACCGGAAGGCGAGCGCGGCCGGCCCTGGCTGCTGCCCATCCCGCCGGGCCAGGCAGGCTGGCAGGAAGCGGCGATGCCGGACCAAACCCCCGCGATCATCGCCTTCGCCAAGGCGGATGGCGGCAGCGAGCGGCCCAGCCTCGGCTGGGTGGTGGTGGCGCAGCGGGACCGGACAGCGGTGCTGGCGGCACTTTGGTCCTTCGGCCTCTGGCTCGGGCTCGGCACCTG
The DNA here is from genome assembly GCA_028291445.1 of Belnapia sp. GTDB lineage: Bacteria > Pseudomonadota > Alphaproteobacteria > Acetobacterales > Acetobacteraceae > Belnapia. Next base: position 3,424 of record JAQGIA010000056.1, on the reverse strand, counting down.
CGGCATCGCCGGCATCGGCGGCCTGCTGGCCGGCTGGAACGCCGGCCGGATCGGCGCGGCCGTCCAGCGCGTGCTCGGCGGCACCGCGGAGCGCGACGTGGCCGGCCGGCTGGAGCGGCTGCGCGACCAGGCCTGGCGGGACCCGCTGACCGGGCTGCTGAACCGCGCCGGCCTCGCTGCCTGGCAGGAGGCGCGACCGGACCTCGCCCGCAGCTGCGCCGTGGTGGCGCTCGATCTCGATGGCTTCAAGCCGATCAACGACACCCATGGCCATGCCGCGGGCGATGCGGTGCTGCGCTGCATCGGCACCTGGCTGCAGCGCTACCTGCGCGCCGAGGACGCGGCGGTGCGGCTGGGCGGCGACGAATTCCTGCTGGTGCTGCCCGGGCCGATGGGCCGGGTCGGCCATGCCGCCCAGGAGGTCGGGGCCCGGCTGAATGCCATGCTGTGGGATGGCGTACCGACCCCGGCGGGCCCGGTGCGGCTCGGCTGCAGCATGGGCTTCGCGCTGCTGCCGCGCGATGCCGTGACCCTCGAGGCGGCGATCGCCCTCGCCGATGCCGGGCTTTATGAGGTCAAGCGGCAGAAAATCAGCCAACGCCAGGCGCCGGCCCGGCACGAGGCCGTGGTGGAATGCTCGGAGGCCGGGGACTGACCCCTGCGGCCGCTGGTGACGAACCGCAAGGCAGGGTTCAGTCGATGGTCTGCCGCTCGGCCGCGGTCTCGGCCGCCTCGCGGATCTCGCTCACGGTGGCGGTGACCGCCGCGTCGCTCGCCATCGCCTCGGGCGAGCCGGCCGCCTCCGCCGTCCGGGTGAAGGCGACCGCGCAGATGACCTGGGCCATGTTGACGGTCGCCTCCGCCGCCTCCGGCAGCGGCGCGCCGAGGTAGTGGCGGGTCTGCCAGGCAAGGTCGACGCCCTCCGGCACCCCCGCATGATGCAGCCGCAGGTCGAGCAGCACGCTGCCGTCCGGGCCCAGGTGCACCGCCCGCAGCGCCGCCACCCGCAGCACGTCGCCGGTCGAGAGCATCAGGCCGAAATTGCCCTGGCGCGCACCCAGCATCCGCTGGGCGAACCAGGCGGGCAGCAGCGCCGCTTCCGCCACCGGGTCGGTCACCGTGGTCCAGCTTGGCATGGGCATCGTTATCCTTGGGACTGGGGGAGAGGGGGCAATGGCGTCGGCGGTGCCGGCGCGGTGCCGGGTACCTCGATCGGCGGCTCGAGCGGGCGTTCCGGGCCAGGGCTAGGCCTAGGAGTAGGCTCCGGGCCTTCGGCTGGGGCAGGGGGCATGCGGCCTCGCATCGGCTGGTCCGGTTGCAACGCGCCGGCGGGTGATTTGTTCGTCGGGCGAATCCAGAGGTTCCCAAGCTTTGAGCGTACCCCTGGCTTTGGGCGCGCCGCATGGCCATCATCGCAACCGGCCACGACGCCAGCCGTTGGACCGCAACAGCAGGCCGATGCACCCGTGTCCCCCCATCCCGAAACCTGGCTACGCCCCACCCCCGAGGGGCTGTTCTGCGAACCCGCCGGCTGCTTCATCGACCCCGTGCGGCCGGTGGACCGCGCCGTCATCACCCATGGCCATGCCGACCATGCCCGCCCCGGCCATGCCGCGGTGCTCGCCACGCCGGAGACGCTGGCCATCATGCGGGCCCGGATGGGCGCCGGCGCCGGTGTTCGCCAGCAGCCGCTGCGCTATGGCGAAACGCTGCAGCTGGGCGAGGTCGCGCTGCGCCTGGTCCCGGCCGGGCACGTGCTCGGCTCTGCCCAGGTGGTGCTCGATTGGCGCGGCAGCCGGGCGGTGGTCTCGGGCGACTACAAGCGTCAGTCAGATGCCACCTGCGCGCCCTTCGAGCCGGTGGCCTGCGACGTCTTCGTCACTGAGGCGACCTTTGCCCTGCCGGTCTTCCGCCATCCGCCGCCGGCCCAGGAGGTGGCCAAGCTGCTCCGCAGCCTCATCCTTTTCCCCGAGCGCACCCATGTCGTCGGCTGCTACGCGCTGGGGAAGTGCCAGCGGCTGATCACCCTGCTGCGCGCCGCCGGCTGGGACCGGCCGATCCATCTGCATGGGGCGCAGCAGACGCTCTGCCGGCTGTACGAGGATTGGGGCATCCCGCTCGGCGAGCTTCGTCCCGCGACCGTCGCCAACAAGGCCGAGCTCAAGGGCGCCATCGTCCTGGCCCCGCCCTCGGCCATCGCCGACCGCTGGGCCCGCCGCTTGGCCGAGCCGGTCACCGCCGTCGCCAGCGGCTGGATGCAGGTGCGCCAGCGCGCCCGGACCCGGGGCGTCGAGTTGCCCATGGTGATCAGCGACCATGCCGATTGGGACGCGCTGAACCGGACCATCGACGAGACCGGCGCGCCCGAGGTCTGGGTCACCCATGGCCGCGACGATGCGCTGATCCATGCGCTCGGCCTGCGCGGCATCCATGGCCGCGCGCTGCACCTGGTCGGCCTCGGCGAAGACGAGGATGACGCGCTGCCGCCGGCAGCAACCGATGGCGCCGCCGCCCCCGAAGGCCCCCCCCCTGAAGGCCCCCCCGCTGAAGGCTTGGCCGCGCCATGAGCCTGCCGGCCTTCGCCGACCTGCTGGAGCGGTTGATCTTCACCCCCGGGCGCAATGCCAAGCTCGCCCTGCTGGGGGACTGGTTCGCCACCCAGCCGGACCCGGATCGCGGCATCGGCCTCGCCGCGCTGACCGAGGAGCTGCGCTTCACCGTCGCCAAGCCGGCGATGATCCGCGACCTGGCGGCGGCCCGGACCGACCCGGTGCTGCTCGCCCTCAGCCACGACTACGTGGGGGATCTGGCGGAGACCGTGGCGCTGATCTGGCCCACCCGCACCGGCGTCAACGCCCCGCCGCCGACCCTGGCGGAGGTGGTGGAGGCGCTGGAAGCCACCGCCAAACCCGAGCTGCCGGCAGTAATCGCCGGCTGGCTGGACACGCTGGATGCCAGCGGCCGGCTGGCGCTGATCAAGCTGATCACCGGCGGGCTCCGCGTCGGCGTATCCGGCCGGTTGGCGAGGGTGGCGCTGGCCGAATGGTCCGGCCAGCCGGTCGAGGCGCTGGAGGAACTCTGGCACGGCATCCCGCCGCCCTATGGCCCGATCTTCGATTGGCTGGAGGGCCGGGCGGCGATGCCCGACCCGCGCGATGCGCCGGTCTTCCGCCCGCTGATGCTGGCGCATCCCCTTGAGGACAAGGACCTCGCCGCGCTCGACCCGGCGGCCTGGCGGGCGGAATGGAAATGGGATGGCATCCGCGTCCAGCTGACCGCCGGGCCTGGCGGCAAGCGGATCTGGAGCCGCGGCGGCGAGGATATCTCTGCGAGTTTCCCGGAAATCCTGGCCGCCATGGACTTTCACGCGGTGCTGGATGGCGAGTTGCTGGTCGTCCGGGAGGGACTGGTCGCCCCCTTCGCC
>JAQGIA010000684.1 GCA_028291445.1 Belnapia sp. | reverse complement strand
ACCTTGCGGCGGGTCGGGCGCGGGGCCCCGGGGCCATCGAGCAGCTTCGACATCATGCCTCCTGATCTGTTGGTGCGGCGTGCCGACATGGTGGGGCCGGAGCGGACGGTGGCCGGGTCAGGTGCGGAGCCTAACGCGCGCATCCCCCATGGTGCATCGCACAAAACGTCCTGAAAAGAAGCAAATCTACCGATCCGGCTCGCATCCAGACGACAAAATGCGCAACCTGATGCGATCATGCTCAGAAAATGTCCTTGGCCGTCATCGGTGACCGGCATTTGCCCGACATTTCCACGGCACGCGATTTGCCTGCCCTGGCATCGGCCAGCCACCGCCATCACCGCGGCCGGCGACCCGATCGAGGGCGAGCGACCATGGACATCGGTGTCTTCATTCCCATCGGCAACAACGGCTGGCTGATCTCGACCACCTCGCCGCAATACGCGCCGAGCTTCGAGCTCAACCGCCAGGTGGTGCAGCGCGCCGAGCATTACGGCTTCGATTTCGCGCTCTCGATGATCAAGCTGCGCGGCTTCGGCGGGCCGTCGCGCCATTGGGACGACAACCTCGAATCCTTCACGCTGATGGCGGCGCTGGCCGCGGTCACCAGCCGGATCGAGCTCTATGCCACCGTCGCGACGCTGGCGATGCCGCCGGCCATCGCCGCGCGCATGGCGATGACCATCGACAACGTCTCGAACGGCCGCTTCGGCCTGAACCTCATCACCGGCTGGCAGAAGGCCGAATACGCCCAGATGGGGCTCTGGCCCGGCGATGCGCATTACGCCCAGCGCTACGACATGCTCGCCGAATACGTCACCATCATGAACGACCTCTGGACGACGGGCCGCAGCGATCTGAAGGGCAGGTTCTTCCAAATGGAGGATTGCCGGCTCGGCCCCTTGCCATCCCGAAGAATCCCGACCATCGCCGCGGCGACCAGCGACCCGGGCATGGCTTTCGCCGCGCAGCACTGCAAATACAATTTCTGCAACGGCAGCGGCGCCATCAACGATCCGCGCGCGCCCGTCGCCAATGTCTCCCGCCTGCGGGCGGCGACCCAGGCGATCGGCACCGCGACACGGGCGCTGGCCTCCACCATGGTCATCGCCGACGAGACGGACGCGGCCGCCATGGCCAAGTGGGAGCACTACAAGGCCGGGACCGATCTCGAGGCCATCGCCTGGCGGTCCGAACAGGCCTCGGGCGACAAGACGCCGACCGCCAATTCCCATTCGCTGCAATTGCGCAGGAGCGAGCCGCTGCCGAACAACGGAGCCAAGCTCATCGGCTCCTATGCGACGGTGGCGCGGCTGCTCGACGAGATGTCGGAGATCGAGGGGCTGGCCGGGGTGATGCTGACCTTCGACGACTTCCGCATCGGCATCGAGCAATTCGGCCAGCGCATCCAGCCGCTGATGCAATCCCGCCGCCACGCGACCGCACTGGCCGCGGAATGAGCGCAACCTTGCCGAAGATCGCCGTCATCGGCACCGGCGGCACCATCTCCGGCGTCGGCAGCGACCGGCTCGACCTTTACGAATACGGCACCTCCGGCCGCTTCATGCATGTCGAGGAGCTGATCGCCACCGTGCCGGAGCTGGCGCGGATCGCGACGGTGGTGCCGGTGCGCTACCTGAATGTCGGCAGCGGCAGCATCGGGCCGGCGAATTGGCTGGAGCTGCTCGGCATCATCCATGCGACGGTCGAAGCCGATCCGGCGATCGCCGGCGTGGTCGTCACCCATGGCACCGCGACCCTGGAGGAGACCGCCTATTTCCTCAACCTGACGGTCAAGGTCGCGGTGCCGGTGGTGCTGGTGGGGGCGATGCGGCCGTCTTCCGCGCTCGGCGCCGATGGCGGGATGAACCTGCTGAACGGGGTGCGGGTGGCGGCCTCGCCGGCGGCGCGCGGCATGGGCGTGCTGGTGGTGCTGAACGACGAGATCAATGCCGCCCGCGATGTCGCCAAGACCTCGAACTACCGGCTGAACACCTTCGTCTCGCGCGACTTCGGGATGCTCGGCAGCGCCGATGGCGACCAGGTGACCTTCTACCGCAAGCCGCTGCGCCGGGCCGCGCCGGATACCGAATTCGACGTTGCCGGCCTGGCCGCGTTGCCGCGGGTAGACATCATCCTGGCCTATGGCGGCGCCGATGCGGTGCTGGTCGAGGCGGCCGTCGCGGCCGGCGCGCTGGGCCTGGTCTCGGCCGGCCTGCCCTCCGGCGCCCCCTCGCCCGAGCAGAAGCTGGCGCTGCAGGCGGCGGCGAAGGCGGGGGTCGTCGTGGTGCAGTCCTCGCGTTCCGGCAGCGGCCGGGTGATCGACAGCAAGGTGGCGCTGCGCGACGCCGGCTTCCTGGCGGCCGATAGCCTGACGCCGCAGAAGGCGCGCATCCTGCTGATGCTGGCCCTCACGGTGAGCCGCGACCCGGCGGTGATCCGCCGCATCTTCGCCGAATACTGAAAGGCGCGGATCAGTCCAGGCGGACGTCGGCCGCCTGGGCGATGGCCCGCAGCTTGATCAGCTCGCTGCGGATGTAGCCGCCGAATTCCGCCGGCCCCAGCGGTGCGGGCGTGGCGCCCAGCTCGATGATGCGGGCGGTGACCGGGGCGCTCCGCACCAGCGCCAGCGTCTCGGCCGCCAGGCGATCGACGATCGGTGCCGGGGTGCCGGCCGGGGCGATCAGCCCGGCCCAGCCGAGGATCTCGAAGCCCGGCAGGTCGGCCGCTTCCGCCACCGTCGGCAATTCCGGCAGTTGCGGCATCCGCGCGGCCGAGGTGACGCCGAGCGCCTTGACCCGGCCACCCTGGATATGCGGCAAAGCGGCGGCCAGGCTGTCGAACATCAGCTTGACGTTGCCGGCGAT
>JAQGIA010000667.1 GCA_028291445.1 Belnapia sp. | reverse complement strand
GCTTCGCCCATATCAGCTACCACGACTTCGGCGGCGTGGTGCTCGACCTCGAGATGCAGGACAAGCTGGTCGCCGACCTCGGCGACAACAACGCGATGATCCTGCGCAACCACGGCCTGCTGACGGTCGGCAACACGATCGCCGAGGCCTTCAACGCGCTGCACCGGCTGGAGCTGTCCTGCAAGACGCAGATCGCGGCGATGTCCTGCAACACGCCGATGATCCAGGTGCCGGCCGAGGTGGTCGAGAAGACCTACCAGAACTACCAGCCGAAGACCCGTCGCCCCTTCGGCGTGCTCGACTGGCCGGCGCTGCTGCGCAAGCTGGACCGGATCGACCCCAGCTACCGGGATTGATCGCCGCCTGAGCGGGCCGCCCGCTTGCGCCTGCTGCTTTCCGAGGTGGCCGCGGCGCGGCATGGCGAGCGCATCCGCGCCGCGGTGCCTGCCGTGCACCTCGTCCCCATTCCCGCCGAAGACCCGGCGCCGGATATCGCCGGCGCCGAGGTCGCCTTCATCACCCGCGACCTGTTCCTCGGCGGCACCCGCCACCGCCTCACCGCCCGCTTCCAGCGCTTCGTCGACCTGGTGCTGGCGGCGCCGGACCTTCGCTGGGTCCAGACCTTCTCCGCCGGCACCGACATGGCGCCCTACCAGGCGATGCTCGCCCGCGGCCTGATCCTGACCAATTCGGCCGGCGCCAGCGCCAGCGCCGTGGCGACCACCGCCATCACCGGCCTGCTCGCCCTGGCCCGCGGCCTGCCCCGCATCGCCGAGGCCCAGCGCCGCCGCGCCTGGGAACCGCTTTACGCCGGAGCGGAGCCGCGCGACGTACAAGGCCAGTCGGCGCTGATCCTCGGCACCGGCCCGATCGGCCAGGAGACCGCCCGGCTCTGCGCCGCCTTCGGCCTGGTTCCGACCGGCATCCGCCGCGATGCCGGCGCCCCGCCGCCGCCCGGCTTCGCCGCCACCGCGCCCTTCGCCGCCCTGCCGGCGCTGCTGCCCGGCACCGACTGGCTGATCCTTGCCTGCCCGCTGACCGAGACGACGCGCGGCCTGATCGATGCCGCCGCGCTGGCCCGGCTGCCGCCCGGCCGGCATCTGGTGAACGTCGCCCGCGGCGGCGTGGTCATCGAGGACGACCTGCTCGCCGCGCTGCGCTCCGGCCATCTCGCGGGCGCCTTCCTCGATGTCTTCGCCGAGGAACCGCTGCCGGCCGAAAGCCCCTTCTGGGGGCTGCCCAATGTCATCGTCTCCCCGCATAGCGCCGCGGCGAGCGACGGGTTGCCGGAACGGGTCGCCGCGCAATTCTGCGCCAACCTGGCCCGCTGGGCGCGGGGCGAGACGCTTGCCAACCGCGCCTGAGACGCAAGGCCCGTCAGCACCGATCCGCACGTGAAAGCCGCCGATCCCGAAGGGTGCTCTTCCGGTCGCTTCGCCGGCAATGGAATCAGCCGGTGCGCGCCAGCACCTCCGTCACCACCCGCTGCCAGGCTTCCCAGGCGGCATCCGCCGCCGCCCCGGCCCGTTCCGCCGTCAGGCTCGCCTGGTTCAGCCGTCGCCGTGCCTCCTCCCGCTCCGCGCCGCTGCGGTCCTCGGCGGCGGCGCGGGCACGGCCCAGCACCGCCTCGGCCGCGGCGTATTGCCGGATGGCGCCGCGTGCCGCATCCAGCAGCCGGCGCGCCTCCGCCAGCCCGGCGAGAAGGCCCTCCAGCGCCGGCCGCCCCGGCGCATCGGCCGGCAGCCGTTCCAGCACCACCCGCAAGGTCTCAAGGCTGCCCGGCCCGCCCGGCAGCCGGCGCAGGCTCTGCTCCACGTCCAGATCCCGCCAGCGCAGCAGCACCGGGTCGCCGAGCCCGGCATCGAACAGCGGGACCTCCTGCCGGCCCTCCCGCTCGAAGCCGAAGCGCAGGGTCACCGGCGTCCCCTCCAGCATCGCCTCGTGCCGCAGGCCGAAATCGCCCTCGGCGGCGACGGCGAAGCGCGGCGTGGCGCCGGTCCGGCGCGGCACGTCCACCAGCAGCCGGCCCTTCGCCCCACGCGGGTCGATGGCCAGCGCCACCTCCTCCTGTCGCAGCGTCCCGACCGTCACCACGCCGCGCCGCAACTCGACCTTCACCGGCTTCTCCCCGGCCGAACTCGCGCTGGAGAGCAGCAGGTCGCGGTCCCGGGCGAAGGCCAGCAGCCGCTGGTCCCCCGGCGCCACCGCGCGGATTTCGGCATCGCCGAGATAGGCCCCGGCCTCGGCACCGCTCGCGCCGTACACCGCCGCCAGCCCGTCCGGCAGGGTCTGCCCGCTGGAATTGCGCAGCCGCACGGCATTCAGCGGGTTGCGCGCGGCCAGATCCTGCACCCACCAGACCCGCTCCGCCGGCAGCCGGGCATCGAGGAAGGGCAGGTTGGCCGTCTCGCCGCTGCGGATCGAAACCGGGGCGGGCAGGGTAAAGGCGACCCGCCCGGCCGAACTGGCTGCGGTCGCCGCCGGCACCGCCGCTACCTGCTCGACGAAGCGCGGCGCCTGCCGGGTTTCCATCTCCTGGGCCTCCAGCCGCATCGCCCGCCCCGCCGGGGCCATCGCCGCCATGGCGGGGGCCGGGCCCGGGGCAGGGGCGGGCGGTGGTGGGGCCGGCCGCGCCCCGGTATCGGCCGTCACCCGCAGCTGCTCCGCCGCCCGCACCGGCAGCTCCGGCCGCTCCACCCGGATCGGGGTATAGAGCGCCTGGCGATAGGCCGCCGGATTGCCGGAGACCAGCGAGAGCCGCACCGCTTCCCAATCGGCGCCCGAGCGGTTCTCCACCACCGCCCAGCCCTGCAACCGCGCCTCGCCGTCGCCATCCGGGATCACCAGCCGCCAGGACGGCTTCCATAGCGGCGCCCCGGTGACGGTGGCGAAGCCGACCTCCCGGGCCGCGGTCGCGCCGCCGAGGCGGATTTCCACCAGCCGCTCATCCGCGGTGCGGGCGGCCGCCAGCGCCTCCGCCGCACGGGCGATGCGGGCGGCCAGCGCCGTATCCGCCAGCCGCACCTCCTCGCCCTCCCGCAGCAGCAGCAGCCGCAGGCCCTGGGCGGTGATCAGCGAGACCTTGAGCCCGGCCTCGGCCTCCTCGGCATCGGCCAGCCGGCCAGCGCTGCCGCCGGCCTCCACGAGATGCCCGCGCAGCGCCCGCAGCAGGCTGGCGCGGTTTTCGAAGTCCGCCGGGCGCAAGGGCAGGCTGCGGAAGGCCTCCGTTTCAAGATCCTGCGCCGGCAGCCGGATACCCTCGACCACGCTCCCCCCGGTCGTGTCCCCAGTGGTCCCACTGGCCGCATCCCGCAGCACCAGTGTCTTCAGCACGTCGTCGATATCCTCGACCGGGGCGCGGAAGCTGATGACGGCGCCGGGTGGCAGGCTGCCGGCGCGCTCGATCTGCACCAGCCCGGCATTCGAGAGGGTGACCGCGCGGACCGGCAGCTCATCCGCGAGAGCCGCCGTGGACAGGGCCACCGTGGACAGGGCCGCCGTGGACAGGCAGGTGGCAAGCAGCAGGGCACGACGCATGATGCGGGTCTCCAACCATTGGCTGGCCGAGGCTAGCCCCATCGGGGCGCCGAATTATGGCCTTCGCCGCGCCGCCTCAGGCCGCTGGCGCCGGCCGCACCGGCAGCAGCAGCGCCGCCGCCAGCGCCGCCAACGAGCAGCCGAGCCCCACCGCGAAGACCGCCGCATGGCTTTCCCCGGTTGCCGCGAAGACCGCCGCCAGGGCGAAGCCCACCACCGTCTGGGTCACCGCGAAAGCTGCCGTGCAGGCGACCCAGAGCCCGGTCGCGCCGGGACCGGCGAGCTCGCGGCAGACCGTCAGGGTCACCGTGGTCACGCCCACGGCGGCGAAGCCGGCCGCCGCCGCCACCGGCAGCACCAGCCCGGCCAGGGGCGGCAGCGCCAGCCCCAGCGCCACCGCCTGGATCGCCAGCCATAGCCGCAGGGTCACCCGGCCGCCGATCCGGTCGGTCACCCGGCCCGAGAGGATGCCGCCCGCCACCCCCGCCAGGCCGAAGACCAGCCAGGTCGCGGCGCCGATCCCGACGCCCAGGCCCCGCCCGCGCGCCGCCAGATCCGCCAGATAGACCATCGGCGGGACCATCCCCGCGCCATGCAGCCCGTAGGTCACTACCAGCAGCCGGGCCAGCGGGCGAATGGCTATCGGTGGCGCCTCGGCCGCCGCATCGCCCATCGTCATGCGGGGCCAATGCGCATGCGCCGCCGCCCAGAGCAGCGCCACCAGCCCGGCGAGGCCGAGCCAGGTCGCCGCCAGCCCGGCCCCCAGCAGCACCGGCACCGCCACCGCCCCGATGGCGATGCCGATGCCGACCCCGGCGATGACGATGCCGCCCGCCGCGCCGCGCCGGGCCGGCGGCACGCTTGCCTGGGTGGCCGGCCCGGCCAGCGCCATCAGCAGCCCGCCGGCGATGCCCGCCATGGTCCGCCAGCCCAGCAGCCACCAGAAGCCGCCGTTCCAGGCGCAGGCCGCCAGCGCCACCACCACCAGCCCCATGCCGAGGTCGAGCAGCCCCGGCACCCCGAGCCGCCGTGCCACCGGCCGCCCCGCCAACGTACCGATCAGGTAGCCGAGCAGCGCCGCCGCGCCCAGCGCCCCGGCCTGGCCGCCATCCACCCAGCCCGCCGCCACCATGGCCGGGAACAGCGGCACATAGGCGAAGCGCGCCAGCCCGTTGCCCGAGGCGGTGGCGGCGGCGCCCGCCAGCGCCGGCCGCAGCAGCGCCGGGGTCAAGGCCGCCGCCCGCCGCTTGTAGGCGGGCGTTGCGGGGGAGCCGGTGCGTTGCCATCACGTGCCATGCAACAACCTAGGCGCCATCATCCGAATCGCGGAACCCGCGGCCCGCGCCACGCGTAGCTTGCGGATGGACGACGACACGACGGAGCATAGCCGCGCCCGCTTGCTGGCCCAGCAGACCGCCCTGGCACGGTTCGGTGAGCGCGCGTTGCATTCCGACAATCTCGA
>JAQGIA010000655.1 GCA_028291445.1 Belnapia sp. | reverse complement strand
GATGGCGATCCAGGGACCGGCGGTGGAGGACTACCTCTCGGTCGGCCTGGCCGAGGAGATCACCGCGGCGCTCGCCTGCCTCCGCTGGATCTTCGTGGTGGACAGCGGCTCGCTCGCCGCCGCCGTGGAGCGGGATGGGCAGGAGGCGGCGGGGCGGGCGCTCGGGCTCGATTTCCTGCTGGCCGGAACCTTGCAGCGCAGCGGTGCGCGGCTGCGCGTCTCGCTGCGGCTGACCGACCTGCGGCCACCCGCCGGCGTGGTCTGGACCCAGCGCTTCGAGCGCGAGGCCGATGATTTGATGGCCCTGCAGGACGAGGTGGCGGCGGCGGTGGTTGCGCGGATTGACCCCGAGATCCTGCTGATCGAGGCGAGCCGGGCCGGCAGCCGCCCGGCGATCGGCGCTTCCGCCTATGAGCTGCTGCTGCGCGCCATCCCGGCGATCCACCGGCTGGACCGCGCCGGCTTCCTCGCCGCCGGCGACTGGCTGCGGGAGGCGACGACGCGGGAGCCGGATTACGCCCCGGCGCTGGCCTGGCATGCCTATTGGCACGTCTTCATGCTGGGGCAGGGCTGGGCCGCCGATTGGTCGGCGGGGGTGCCCCAGGGGGTATCCCAAAGCGGGCCGGATGAGCGGCCGAAGGGCAGCGCATCGGACGATAGGGAAGCGGCGGCGATGGCGGCGGCCGAGCGGCTGGCCAGCCGGGCCATCGCGCTCGACCCGCTGGATGCGCAGGGGCTGACGATCCTCGGCCATGTGCCTGCCTTCGTGCATCACCGGGTGGAGGAGGCGGCGGCGCTGCACCGCCGGGCGCTGGCGCTGAACCCCAACCTGGCGATGGCCTGGGTGTTCCTCGGCATGGCGGAAAGCTATCTCGGCGACCACGCCGCCGGCCTGCTGCGGTTGGACCGCTACCGGGCGCTGGCGCCCTGCCACCCGCATGCCTTCTTCTTCGATGCCGCCCGCGCTGTGCCGCTGCTGCTGCTCGGCCGCCATGCCGAGGCGGCCGAAGTCTGCCGCGCGGCGATCGCCTTGCAGCCGGGTTTCAGCTTTCCGCAGAAGGTGCTGTTGGCGGCGCTGGGGCATCTCGGGGAGCCGGCCGAGGCGGTGCGCGCCCGGCTGCTGGCGATCGAACCGGGCTTCACGGTGCAACAGGCCTTGCAGCGGACGCCGCTGCGCCTGGCGGCGGACCGGGCGCATTACGGCAAGGGGTTGCGGCTGGGCGGGTTGGGCTGAGCAAGCCCCGGTAGGTTCGCTCAGCTCCCTGCCTGCCAGTCCCGCACCGCTTGCAGCGGATGGACCAGCATCAGCACGTTGAGGGTGAGGTTGTCACGGATGACGGCCAGCGCCAGGGCTTCGAGGCCAAGCGCGAGGAGGATGCTGGCCCAGGCGGGAAGCCTGGCGGCGAGCCAGAAGCCGAGCAGCATCGCCAGCATGTCCGAGACCGAGTTGAGGATGCTGTCGCCGTAGTAGTCGAGCGCGATGGTGGCGGCGCGGTAGCGTTCGATGATCCAGGCGGTGTTCTCGGTGACCTCCCAGGCGGCCTCGACCAGCAGGGCGATGACCGCGCGCGGGCCGAGCGCCAGGCGTGGCGCCGCCAGGGCCAGCGCCGCATAGAAGAGCAGCCCGTGGACGATGTGGGACGGGGTGTACCAATCGGCGATGTGCTGCGAATTCTCGGCGCTGACGACGGCGTTCTGCCAAAGCTTGACGGTGCCGCAGGTGCAGATGGGCGTGCGGCCCATGGCGAATTCGATGGCTGCGGCGGCGAGGAGGATGGCGGCGCCGAGCAGCGGCCAGATGAAGCGTGCAGGCATGGCGCCAGCCTAGACGGTTCGTCCTGCGGTTGCATCAGCACTTGCCAGCAAGGGTGACGTCAGCGCGGGCGGAACGGATTGGTCAGCAGCAGCCTGGCCTGGCGCAGGCCGAGGCCGAGGTGGATCGCCTCCGGCATGGCGGCATAGGCGGCGGCGGGCGGCAGGTGGCGGGCCAGCAGCCCGAGCGCCTGGCTGCGGCAGCCGCGTTGGGCCAGGGCGACGGCGAGCAGCAATTCCGCCTCGTCCGGCGTGACCATGGGGCAGAGCAGGCAGCCGATCGCCGGCAGGCCGCTGTCCAGCGCGGCACGCATCAAAGCGTCCAGCGGCCGGGCGGCGGGGCCGGCATCCTCGGCGATGAAGGGGGCGCGGATGGCGGCCAGGGTCGGCGCGCCGGTCCGGGCGGCCGTGGCCCAGCGGCGCATCCCCTCCAGCAGCAGCGCCTCGGCGGGTGGCAGGTCGGCGGTATCGGTCTGTGCCCAGGGCCAGGCGGGAAGGCCATGTGTCGCCATGATGGAGTCTCTCCGGCTCGTGGCCGCAGGATATCGCAAATAAGAAGCGTTCGCAAATGAGATCGGGCCTTAGCCGTAGTGACGGCGCGGCAGGCGGGGGCGGCGGGGTGCGATGGGACTGGGCGAGGGTTCGCTCAGGTCAGCATCGGGTATATCGGGCTCGAGCCGCTCGGCGGCCGGCCGCCAGCGGACCTGCCAGCGGGCCGGCAGGCTGCCAGGGCGGGTGCCGTGGCAGCGCAGCAACTCGACCTGCCAGCAGGGGTCGCCGAGGTCGGGGGTGCCGCCTTGGCCCGATAGCGCGCTGCTGCCCAGCCCGCCGACTCGCCAGCGGGTCAGGGTTTCCGGGACCTCCGCCGCCGCTGCTGGTCCATCTGGACGCAGCAGCAGGCCGATCGCGCCGCCGGTTCCGGCCGCGTCGCGCAGGCGGCGGCCCAGGGTGGGATCCCATGCCGCCTCGGGCAATTCCAGCAGGGCGCCGGCGACGCCGGGGCACCGCAGTGCCTCCTCCATGGCCCAGAGCGCATCGGCCGCCACCGGTGCCCAGACCAGCACCAGATCGGCGGGGGCGAGGCCGAAGCGGCCGAGTCCCCGGGGCCGCGCCATGGGATCGGCGGCGATCCAGAGCACCCGGCCGCCGCTGGCCGCGGCACGGGCCAGGACCAGGGCGCAGAAGCCGGCCGCCGCGGTGCGGTCTCCGGCCACAACCTCATGCAGCGCGGCGCGAGCGAGGCCGCCGCCAGGCAGCGTCTGGTCGATCGGCGCGCAGAGCGGCAGGCTGGTCTTGGCGCCTTCGGTGGCGGGCCGGGCGCGCAGCGCGGCAAGCAGGGCCGGGCGGTCCAGCGCATGCGGCGTTGCAGGGGGCGGTGCGAAAGGTTGCGGCATGATGTTCGATTTATGTTCCGGGCCGGCGCGGGATCGGTCAAGCCCGCGCGGCGGCATTCGCCAAATCCCTGTATGCGCCATGCGCCGGGACCTCTGTGACGCCATGCGCCGGGGCAAGGAACCGCCATGCGCCGAGAGCCCTTGAAGTGGCGCCACCAACGGCCGCAGATCACTATCAAGCATAACCCGCGACAAAAGCTTCCGGAGACGCCATGAACGCCACCTCGATACCGCCTTCGGGTCCGCAAGCAGGTCATATCGTGCGGGGCCTGGCCGGGGCCATCGGCAATACCCCGCTCATCCGCCTGCACCGGGCCAGCGAGGCGACCGGCTGCGAAATCCTCGGCAAGGCGGAATTCATGCAGCCGGGCGGAAGCGTGAAGGACCGCGCCGGGCTCGGCATCATCGAGGATGCGGAACGCCGCGGCCTGCTCATCCCCGGCGAGCCGGGCATCGTGGTGGAAGGCACCGCGGGCAATACCGGGATCGGCCTGACGCTGGTCGCCAATGCGCGCGGCTACAAGGCGGTGATCGCCATCCCGCAGACCCAGAGCCGGGAGAAGATCGACTTCCTGCGGATGATCGGCGCCGACCTGCGGCTGACCGAGGCCAAGCCCTACCGGGACCCGGGCAATTACGTCCATGTCTCCCGCCGCATCGCCGAGGAGCTGGCGGCGGCCGGCAAGCGGGTGATCTGGGCCAATCAATTCGACAACCTGGCCAATGGCGAGGCGCATGAAGCGGCCACCGGCCCCGAAATCTGGGACCAGACCGGTGGCAGGATCGATGCCTTCACCTGCGCCTGCGGCACCGGCGGGACCCTGGCCGGCATCGCCCGGGCATTGAAGGCGCGCAAGCCGGCGGTGCGGATCATCCTCGCCGACCCGATGGGCAGCGCGCTGTATTCCTGGATCAAGACCGGCGAGCTGAAGGCCGAGGGCAGTTCCATCACCGAGGGCATCGGCCAGGCGGCCCGGGTGCCCGGCAACCTCGAGATCGCCCGCAACGTGATCGACGATGCGGTGCAGATCGCCGATCCCGAGGCGCTGGAACAGGTCTTCGACCTGCAGATCCATGAGGGGATCTCGGTCGGCGGTTCGGCCGGGATCAATGTGGCGGCGGCGATCCGGGTGGCCCGCGCCATGGGGCCGGGGCATACCATCGTCACCATCCTCTGCGACGGCGGGGCGCGCTACCAGAGCAAGCTGTTCAACCCCGAATTCCTCCGCGAGCGCGGCTTGCCCGTGCCGCCCTGGCTGGCCTGAGGGGGCGGCGATGGAATTTCTCGAACTCGCCCGCAGCATCCGGGAGCGCGACCCGGCGCGGCCGGGCTGGATCGAGGCTTTCACCTGCTATGCCGGGTTGCAGGCGGTGCTGCTGCACCGGCTGGCGCATGGGCTGTACCGGATGGGGCTGCGGGCGCCGGCGCGCATGATCTCCCATACCAGCCGCTTCATCACCGGCATCGAGATCCATCCCGGGGCGAAGCTCGGCCGCCGGCTGTTCATCGACCATGGCATGGGGGTGGTGATCGGCGAGACGGCGGAGGTCGGCGACGACGTGCTGATCTACCACGGGGTGACGCTCGGCGGGCTTTCGGGCCAGCCGGGCAAGCGGCACCCGACCATCGGCAGCGGCGTGGCGATCGGCGCCGGGGCCCAGGTGCTCGGGCCGATCCGGGTCGGCGACAATGCGCGGATCGGCGCCAATGCCGTGGTGGTCGCCGAGGTACCGGCCGGGGAGACGGTGGTCGGCATCCCGGCCCGGCCGCCCCAGGATCACCGGGTTACCGACCACCGGGTATCGGATTCCCGGATGCCGCAGCGGCCGCTGGCGGTGGCCCGGGCGCCGAGCCCGGGCTATGGGTTGCTGGACCAGCCCTGCGACCCGGTGGGCGAGGAACTGGCCGAGCTGCGGGCCGAGGTCGCCGCCTTGCGGGCTGAGATGGCAAGCCTGCTGCGGCAGGGTGCCATGAGCCAGCCGGTCGGCGCATCGGGCGCCGGGTAGCGGCGGAATATCCGCCGGACTGCGCCGTTCAGGCGGCGAATCACATCAGGAGAGACATCATGGCCAGCATCAAGCGTTCCGCCAGCGCCCATTGGACCGGCACCGGCAAGGAGGGCAAAGGCAGCCTCACCACCCAGTCCGGCGTGCTGAAGCAGTCGCAATACGGCTTCAACACCCGCTTCGAGAATGGCCCGGGGACCAATCCGGAGGAGCTGATCGCCGCCGCCCATGCCGGCTGCTTCACCATGGCACTGGCCTTCCAGCTCTCGGGCGCCGGCCATGCGCCGGAGAGCCTCGTGACCGAGGCGAAGGTCTCGCTGGAGCAGGAAGGCGGCGGCTGGAAGATCGCCGCCGTGGCGCTGGTGCTGAAGGCCAAGGTGCCGGGGCTGTCGGAGGCCGAGTTCCAGAAGCTGGCC
>JAQGIA010000571.1 GCA_028291445.1 Belnapia sp. | reverse complement strand
GCGGCGCGCTGGGCGAAGTCGTTGTCGACCGCGAGGATGGCGATGCTGCGCGGCGGCGAGGGCAGCTTGGCGGCGATGTCGAGGAAGCCGCGGGCATAGGTCTCCTTCATGTTGTCGCCGACCACGTTCATGTTGAAGTGGCGGTTGTACTTGAAGGCGGTGTTCACCCCGGCGCCGAAGATGGTCAGGAAGGTCATGTTCCGCTGCATCACCACCGGCATGGCCGGGGCGATCATCGCGGTGGCATAGGGGGAGGTGACGATGTCCACCTTGTCCACGTCGAGCAGCTTCGTATAGATGCCCGGCACCTGCCCGCCATTGGTCTGGTCGTCGTAGAAGACGATCTGCACCGGACGGCCGAGGATGCCGCCGCGGGCATTCACCTCGGCGACCCAGATCTGGTGGGCCAGTTGCGTCGCGCGGCCATTGCCGGCGAGGCCGCCCGAGAGCGACATCGAATAGCCGATGCGGATCGGGTTGGCGCCCCCTTGGCCCGAACCCTGCCCGAAGGCCGGGAAGCTGGCGCCGGCACCACCGATGGCGGCGGCGATGGCGAGACGGCCCAGCTCCCGCCGGGTTGTGGTGTTCATTATTGTTGTCCTCCCCAAAGGCGGCGTCTTTTTATTCCGCGGCGGGCATCAACCGCGATGGATCGGAGCCGACCCGGCCGCCGCCGCCCTCGGCCGCATCGCGCGAGAGGCGGAAATCATAATGGATGCCCGGCAGGTCGGGCCGGGGCGAGCCGGGCAGGCCCATGCTCTCGCCGATGACCAGCGATTGGGACACGCCGAAGACGGTGTCGCTGGCGATATGCGGGTCGTCGGCGAAGTAGAGCGCGGTGACCAATTCGCGGTAGCCTGGTGCGGCCACCAGCACATGGATATGCGCCGGGCGGCAGCCATGCCGGTTCTGCTGGCGCGTCAGGCGGCCGACCGGACCGTCCATCGGGATGCTGTAGCCGATGGGTTTCACGGTCCGCAGGTGATAGCGCCCTTCGGCATCGGTGCGGAAACGCCCGCGCATGTCCATCACCGTCGCATCGCGCGCCTGGAGATCGTACTGCCCCGCGGCATTGGTCTGCCAGACATCAATCTCGGCATGCGGCACCGGCTGGCCGGCGCCATCGGTCACCTGGCCGAAGATCACCACCTCCGTCCCGGCCGTGTCGTGCACGGCGATGCTTTCGCCGGCGGCGAATTCCGGCGCCTTCTCGCGGAAGAATGGGCCGAGCAGGCTGGTCTCGGTCCCGGCCGCCTCGCGCCCCTCGGCGTCGTGCATCACGTTGACCAGGCGGGAGAGGCCGAGCACGTCGGAGAGCAGGATGAATTCCTGGCGGAAGGGCGTGCAGGCCTGGCCGACGGCGGTGAGGAAGGCGATGCCGGCGAGCCATTCATCGGGCTGCAGGTTCACCTCCCGCGCGAAGTCGTGCAGGTGGCGCGTTGCCGCCGCCATGATTTCCCGCAAGCGGGGGTCGGGCGTGCCGGCCATCTGGGCCAGCGCCTCCGTCGTCACGCTGTTCCGGTCGAGGTCCTGCATGGCCCGTCCGTTCCTGTCCCTGGTGGTCACCGCTTTCGCAGCCGATTGCCCGAAGGATGCGCGGTTCCGGGCCGTCCGGTCAATCCGCAGTTCCGCCGCGCGGCAGGCAGGTCATGGCTTCGATCACGCTGCGGACGGCGGCGGTGTCCTCGGCGCCGAGCCCGGCGGCGATGGCGGCCTCGAATAGCGGCACGGTGGCGGCGAAGACCGGCGTCGGGCAGGCCATGGCATCGGCGAAATCGGCGATGGCCCGCATGTCCTTGCGCCAGAGCTCCAGCGGCATGGTCTCCACCGGCGTGTAGCGGTCGGCGACCAGCATGGCGCCGCGCACCTGCATGGCCCGCGATCCGCCGGCGCCATCCGCCACCACCGCGAACATCTGCGCCGGATCGAGCCCGGCCTTGCGGGCCAGGGCGAAGGCCTCGCCGGCGGCGGCGGTATGGATCGCCACCAGCAGGTTGGCGACGAATTTCATCTTCGAGCCATTGCCGAATTCGCCGAGGTAATGCGGCGCGCGGGAAAAGCCCTGGAAGACCGGCAGGCAGCGGTCATAGGCCGCGCGCGGGCCGCTGGCATAGACCAGCACGTCGCGCACCAGGGCCTGGCTGCCGGAGCCCGAGAGCGGGCTATCCAGCATGGTCACGCCGGCCTCGGCCAGCCGGTCCCGGGCGCGGGTCTTGTCGGCCAGCGGGAAGGTGCTGGTCTCGGCCAGGATGGTACAGGACATGGCGCTGGGGCGGGCGGCGGCGGCGACCTCCGCCACCACCGCATCGAGCGCCGCGGCCGAGGGCAGCGAGGTGAGGATGATCTCGGCATCCGCGGCGACCGCTGCGGCGGAAGCGGCGGCGGTGCCGCCGAAACGGGCCATCGCGGCGGCGGCGATGTCGTGGCCCAGCACCTCGAAGCCGGCCGCGAGCAGGTTCGCCGCCATGG
Organism: Belnapia sp.; assembly: GCA_028291445.1. Classification (GTDB taxonomy): domain Bacteria; phylum Pseudomonadota; class Alphaproteobacteria; order Acetobacterales; family Acetobacteraceae; genus Belnapia. The sequence goes on along the minus strand of JAQGIA010000571.1, from coordinate 4,278 downwards.
CCTGGCCCATGATGCCGAGGCCGATCAGCCCGACCGGCGCGCTCACAGCCGGTACACCCTGGCAGCCGTATCGTGCAGGATGGCCCGGCGCTCCGCGGCGGAAGCGCCGGACAGGCATTCCCGCATCACCTCGACCAGGGTGGCGAAATCGATCCATAGCCGCTCGATCGGGAAGTTGCTGCCGAACAGGCAGCGTCCGGCGCCGAACAGCGCCACCGTCTCCTCGACCACCGGCCGCCAGAGCGCGGTCGAGCAGGCGCGGGGAAAGGTGCCGAGGCCGGAGAGCTTGACCAGCAGATTGGGACAGCCGGCCATCGCCCGCATGCCGCCGCGCCATTCGGCCCAGCCGGCGGGGGAGCGGTCCTCCAGCATGCCGGCATGCAGCAGCACGAAGGTGAGGTCGGGGAAGGCGCGGACCAGTCCGAGCGCATCCTGCATCTGGCCGGGGAAGACCTGCAGCTCGAACAGCAGCCCGCGCCGGGCCACTTCGGCCAGCCCGGCGCGCCAGCCGGGGGCATTCATCGCATCCGGCGTGGCGGCGAAGCGATAGGCGGGGTTGCGGTGCCAATGCAGTTGCTGGCGGATGCCGACGACCCGGCCGGCGGCCATTGCGGCGTCCAGCACCTGCCCCACGCCGGGCGCGGCGAGGTCGGCGAAGGCGGTGATCGCCTGGGGAAAGCCGCTGCGGGCTGCGGCCTCGGCGCCGAGCGCGACCTCCGCCACCTCCTCGCCGGGGGCGACATTGGCCTGGACGAAGACGGATTGGACGACGCCCTGCGGGACGGCCTCGGCCAGGTAATCCTCGATGGCATAGTCGCGGCGCAGCGCATCGTAGGCGCCGAAGATGCGCGGCACCGGCGGCCCTTGCAGCCAGGGCGTCGCGGCCAGGCGCCAGATGTGGTGGTGGGCGTCGATGATCGGCTCGGCCATGTGCGGCAGTCCTTCAGAAACCGGCCTTCAGAAGCCGGGTGGCAGCGGGGGCTGGCCTTCCGCCGGGCGGCCGCTGACCGCGACGATGCGGGCCGGCGTCAGTTCCAGGTCGGGGTCGTCCTCCGGCCCGTCCAGCCGGCGCTCGATGAAGGCGCCGAGCCAGCGGCTGAAGCGCACCGCCAGCAGCCCGGCCGGCATGCGCGCGGCGGCATAGGCCTCCAGGGCGTCCGGTACCGCTGAATCCGACAGGGCCTCGGCCAGCGCCAGCGCATCCTGGCCGGATTTCAGCACGCCGACGCCGATATGCGGCCGGGCGACGAAGGCGGCATCGCCGAGCAGCGCCACGCGGCCGAAGGCGATGCGGCTCGATTCCACGTCGTAGATGGGCTGGAACAGATAGGGGCGGGATTTGGCGACGGCTTCGGCGAAGGCCGGTGGCAGCAGGGCCTGGGCCTGGCGGTTCAGCGCGTCGAGGTGGCATCGGCGGATGCGGCCGGGCGGGATGGACCAGCCATGGGTATGGCCGGCGTCATCGGTCAGCAGGTCGGCCAGCGGCGCGCCCGCATCCACCGGATAGTACCAGACGAAGTTGTAGCGGCGGTGGCCCGGCTCGGCGCTGTCGTCGCGGCCGGGCACCGGATAGCCGATGAACTGGCTGCCGGCCGGCAGGCCGAAGACGAAGCGGTCGAAGGTCTCGCGGCGGAACTCGGGGGAGAGGCTGGCCTCGTCGGCCAGGCCGCGCCAGGCGACATAGCCGCCGTAGCGAGGCAGCACCTCGGGCGCGAGCAGGCCCCGGACGGTGGAGCGGAAGCCATCGGCGCCGATCAGCAACTCGCCCTCGGCGCGGCTGCCATCGGCGAAATGCGCGACCACGCGGTCGGCATCCTGGTCGATGCCGGCCAGCTCGCGGCCGCCGTGGTAATGCGCATCGGGGAAGCTCGCCCGCAGCGGGCTGAAGACCCGGGTCCAGGCTGTCATGTGCTGGACATGGGCCTCGTAGGCGATGGTGCGGCCGCGGCGGTCGATGGCGGCGCGGCCTTCGAGCCGGATGCCGAGCGGCCTGGTATCCGTGACCCCGGCCGCGGCCATCACGGCTTCCAGCTCGGCGTGGCCGGCGATACCGGCGCCACGGGTCGCCAACGCTTCCGCCGCACGTTCGTAGACATCCACGCGCCAGCCGCGGCGCAGCAGCATGTTGGCCGCGAACAGCCCGCCGACCGAGCCGCCGATGACGATGGCGCGTCGCATGCGCGCGTTTCCCCCTAGTGTCCTGCTCCTGAAGTTCGTCGCCCTCTGCGGCGAACGAAGGGACCAGCAGGCCGCTGCAAACAATGGCTGGTGTCCCGAAGCTGCTGGACGCAACACCGTTGCGAACCTCAGCTTCAGGACACCAGGGCGACGAATGCTCCGCCGCCGGTCGCATGCTGTCAGAGGGCCGTGGCCTGCGGCAATGCGGAATCCGCCAGGGCCTGCATGGCCTGCTCCACCGCCGCGATCTGCGCCGGGGTCAGCCGCAGGCCGAGCTTGCTGCGGCGCCAGAGGACATCCTCGGCGGTGGTCGCCCACTCGGTGCGCACCAGATAGCGCAGCTCCGCCTGGGTCAGGTCGGCGCCATATACCGGGCCAAGGTCGGCGGCACCGCGGGCGCCATCCAGCAGGGCCAGCGCACCGGTGCCATAGGCGCGGACCAGCCGGCGGGCATGCCTTTCGGCGAGGAAGGGATACCGGGCGCGGATGCGGTCGACCAGCGCCGGCACGCCATCCACCGGGAAGTCCCCGCCGGGCAGCGCCGCCTTGCCGGTCCAGCCGGCGGCGAGGCCCTGGCGTTCCGGCAGATGCGGCGCCAGCCGGCGCAGCGCATCCTCGGCGAGCCGGCGGGAGGTGGTGATCTTGCCGCCGAAGACCGAGAGCAACGGCGCCGCGCAAGCCGCTTCCAGCTTCAGGACATAGTCGCGGGTCGCTTCCTGCGCCGCGCTGGCGCCGTCGTCATACAGCGGCCGGACCCCGGAATAGGACCAGACCACCATCTCCGGCGTTACCGGGCGGCGGAAGTATTCGCTGGCGCCGGCGCAGAGATAGGCGATCTCGGTCGGGGAGATGCGGGCCTGGCCGGGATCGCCTCGGTAGTCCTGGTCGGTGGTGCCGATCAGGGTGAAATCCCCCTCGTAGGGGATGGCGAAGAAGATCCGCCGGTCGCCGCCCTGGAAGATGTAGCAGCGGTCGTGGTCGTATAGCCTGGGGACCACGATGTGGCTGCCCTGCACCAGCCGGACCGTGGCCGGCGCATTGGCACGAAGCACGGTCTGCAAGACCTCGCCGACCCAGGGACCGGCGGCATTGACCAGGGTGCGGGCGCGGATGGCGGTGCCGTCCGACAGGCTCAGCCGCCAGCCGTCCTTGCCACGCTCGGCGCCCGTGCAGCGGGTGCGCGGGCGGATGGTGGCGCCCCGGTCGGCGGCATCCCGCGCGTTGAGGACGACCAGGCGGGAATCCTCAACCCAGCAATCCGAATATTCGAAGCCGCGGGTATATTCGGGCTTCAGCGGCGCCCCGGCGGGGTCGTTCCGCAGGTCCAGCGTGCGGGTGGCGGGCAGCCGCTTGCGGCCGCCGAGATGGTCGTAGAGGAACAGCCCGAGCCGCAGCAGCCAGGCCGGGCGCAGCCCCTTGTGGTGCGGCAGCACGAAGCGCAGCGGCCAGATGATATGCGGGGCGATGCCCCAGAGCACCTCCCGCTCCAGCAGCGCCTCCCGCACCAGGCGGAATTCATAGTGCTCGAGGTAGCGCAGCCCGCCGTGGACCAGCTTGGTCGAGGCGGCCGAAGTACCGCCGCCGAGGTCGCCCATCTCCGCCAGGAAGACCGACCAGCCGCGGCCGGCGGCATCCCGGGCGATGCCGCAGCCATTCACCCCGCCGCCGATGATGGCGATGTCGTATTGCTGCGTGTCCAGGACCAGGTTGCTCCGTGCCGGTTGAGCCGGATAACACCCTGGCGCCGTCAGGTGTAGCGCGGCGTGGCCTTCAACTCCGCACCAGGGGACAATTCCCCTCGGCCTCGGGGCGGAAGGCCTGCTCGGCCGGGGTGGTGCCGAGCAGCTTGTAGTAGTCGTAGGGGCCGCGGCTTTCGGCCGGCGCCTTCACCTCGAACAGGTACGAGGGATGCAGCTTGCGCCCATCGGTGCGGATGCGGCCGGCCCCGAAGGCATCGTCGTCGGTCGGCATCGCCTTCATCCGGGCGACGGTGGCGGCACCGTCGGCCCTGGCGGCGGCGGCGCCCATATCGGCCGCCGCCTTCAGGTAGTGCAGGGTTGCGGCATAGCAGCCGGCATGGACCATGGTGGGGGCGCCCAT
>JAQGIA010000530.1 GCA_028291445.1 Belnapia sp. | reverse complement strand
CGGCATAGCCTGCCGCCATGCCGCTTCGCCGCCTGGGCTTCGCCCTGCTCGTCCTCGCCCTGACCCTGCTGCTGCTCTGGCTGGCGGTCCGCACCCTGGCGCCCGGCGGCTGGACCCTGTGGGAAGTGCTGCTGCTGGGCTGCTTCGCCGGCACCGCGCCCTGGACCGCGCTCTGCGCCGCCAATGCGCTGGTCGGCGGGCTGATCCTGCTGCGGGCGCCGCATCCCCCGGCGGCGGCGGTGCCGGCGCCGCTGCGGGTCAGGTCCGGCGCCGGCACGATGCATACCGCGATCGCCGTCTGCATCCGCAACGAGGCCATGGCCGAGGTGCTGCCGCCGCTGGCCCGGCTGCTGGATGGGCTGGCTGAGGCGGGCGCGGCCGGGCGCTTCACCCTGTGGTTCCTCTCGGACACCCAGGACCCGGCGGCGGTGGCGGTGGAGGAGGCGGCCATCGCCGGCTTCCGTGCGGCGCATCCCACGGCCCGGTACCGGCGCCGCTCGGACAATGCCGGCTTCAAGGCAGGCAATGTCATGGATTTCCTCGACCATCACGCGGGCGGGGCGGCGCTGATGCTCTGCCTCGACGCCGATAGCGAGATGACGGCGCCGGCGGTGCTGCGGCTGGTCGCCTGCATGGAGGCGGATCCCCGCATGGCCATCCTGCAGCAGCTCATCGTCGGCCGGCCGGCGACGGCGGCCTTCCCGCGGCTGTTCCAATTCGGCATGCGCGCCGGGATGCGCGCCTGGGCCACCGGCCAGGCCTGGTGGCAGGGCGGCGAGGGTCCCTATTGGGGACACAATGCCATCATCCGCATCGAGCCCTTCCGCCGCCATGGCCGGCTGGAGGCGCTGCCGGACGGCAGCCCCATCCTGTCGCATGACCAGGTCGAGGCGGTGCGGCTGCATGCCGCCGGCTGGAAGGTCTGCTGCCTGCCGGAGGAGGCCGGCAGCATGGAGGGCAATCCGCCCGCCCTGCCCGAATTCATGGCCCGCGACCTGCGCTGGGCCGCCGGCAACATGCAGTATTTTTCGTTGCTGCGCCTGCCGGGGATGACCTGGATGGGCCGCTGGCAATTGGTGCAGGCGATAGTGCTGTTCCTCGGTGCGCCGCTTTGGGTCGGCGTGCTGCTGTTCGGCGCGCTGAATGCGGCGACCGGCGGCGGGGCGGCAACGCCTTCCGGCTGGCTGGCGGCGCTGATGGCCGCCACCTGGGCGATGCTGCATGCGCCGAAGCTGGTGGGTTATGCCGAGGTGCTGGCCAAGCCGCGATTGGCCGCGCAATACGGCGGCAGGCCGGCCTTCCTGCGCGGGGCGGCGGTGGAGCTGGTCTTCACCACCCTGTTGGACCCGGTCGGCGTGTTCAACAAAGCGATGTTCCTGGCGGCGCTGCCCTTCGGCGTGAAGCCGGGCTGGGCACCGCAGAACCGGGCCGACCGCGGCGTCGGCTGGGCCGATGCGGTACGGCTGCTCTGGCCGCATACGCTGTTCGGGGCGGCGGTTTTCCTGGCGGCGCCGCAGGCCTTCGGCTGGCTGCTGCCCTGGGCGGGGGGGCTGCTGCTGGCGGTGCCGCTTTGCGTCGTCACCGCGGCGCCGGGCTTCTCGGCCCTGCTGCGCCGGCGCGGCGTGGCGGCGACGCCGGAGGAGCTGGCGCTCGCGCGATGCTGATGTGAAACGATGTGGTGGCGCCGCGTTGTCCCGCGATGACGCATCCCCAGACCACCCGCCGGGCCGTGCTGGCCGGCCTGCCGGCCCTTGCCGCCTGCGCGCAGATCCCTGTCCTGCCGGATGGCCCGGCGGACCCGATAAAGCGCCACGCCCTGCTGGTGGAGCAACTGGACGGCGCACCGCTGCTGGCCGGCAACAAGGTCGATGTGCTGGACGGCGGCGTCGCGATGTTCGAGGCGGCCTTCCAGGCCATCGCCGGGGGGACCGATCATGTGCACCTCGAATTCTACATCCTGCAGGATGTGCGCATCCCCGGTACGCCGGGACCCTCGCTGTTCGAACTGCTGCTGATGAAGCTCGCCCAGGGCGTGGCGGTGACCATCATCCATGACGGCTACGGCTCGCTCGGCAGCGACTTCGGGCCGTTGCGGGAGGCCGGCGCGAAGACGCTCGAATTCCATCCGCTGAACCCGACGGCTGCCCGGACCGGCTGGCGGCCGAACGATCGGGACCACCGCAAGATGCTGATCGTCGATGGCCGCGTCGGGATCATGGGCGGGATCAACTTCGACCATGTCTACGAGAATCCCTGCAGCACCGGCGCGCCGGTGCCGGACACCGAAGCGGCCTGCTGGCACGACACTTCCATCCGCATCGAGGGGCCGACCGTCGGCGCCATGCAGCGGCTGTTTCTCGATACCTGGGCGAAGGAACACGGCGAGGCGCTGCCGCCGCGCCACTGGTTCCCCGCTCTGGCCCCGGCCGGGCCCGCGCGCATCCGGATGCTGGGCAGCGTGCCCGGGGAGAAGCGGCCACGCTACTACGTCACCCTGCTGACCGCCATCGCCGCGGCGCGAACCAGCCTCTGGCTCTGCACCGGCTATTTCGTGCCGACCTGGCAGCAACGGCGGGCGCTGCGGGCGGCGGCACGGCGCGGGGTGACGGTGCGGCTGCTGCTGCCGCATATCAGCGACAGCCCGCAGGCGCTGGACGCGCAGCATGCCACCTACGACGACATGCTGGAGGCCGGGATCGAGATCCGCGAGATCGGCGACGGCGTGCTGCATGGCAAGGTGGCGGTGGTGGATGGCGTCTGGTCTGCCATCGGCTCCTCCAACCTCGATCGCCGCAGCGTGGCCTGGAACAACGAGGTGGATGCGATCGTGCTGGGCCAGGATACCGCCCGGGCGCTGGAGGGCATCCTGGCGCGGGAGTTCGGCCGCGGCCGACCGATCGCGCTGCAGCAGTGGCGGCAGCGCGGCATCGGAACGCGGCTGCGCGAGCTGTCCTCCCGGGTCGTGGAGGACCTGCTTTAGGTCAGGAAAGCCCCGCCGTTCACATGGATGGTCTGGCCGGTGACGTAGCCGCCCTCCGGCCCGACCAGCAGCCGCACCACCGCGGCGATCTCCTCCACGCTCCCCTTGCGGCCGAGCGGCACGCCGCGTTCGCCGAGCGTCGCCGGCATCGCTCCGGCCGAGGCGCCGCGCTGGGTATCGATGCTGCCGGGCGAGACGCTGTTGCAGCGGATGCCCTGCGGCGCCAGCTCGACCGCCAGCGCCCGCATCAGCCCCTCCAGCCCGGATTTGGAAGCCGAAACATGCACCCGGTTCGGCGTGCCGACGTGGGTCGAGATGCCGGACAGCCCGACGATGGCGCCGCCGCCGCGGCGGATCATCGACGGCACCACCGCGCGTGAGAGGATGAAGGCGCCGTCCAGCGCCACCGAAAGAATTTCCCGCCACTCCGCCAGCGGCATCTCGAGGAAGGGCGTCTGCCGGCGCAGCCCGGCGTTCAGCACGGCGATGTCGATGCCGCCGAAGGCGGCTTCCGCCGCCGCCACCAGGCCGGCCACCGCGGCTTCGTCCGAGATATCGGCCCGGTGCGCCAGGGCCTTGCCGCCCAGCGCGGTGATCTCGGCGGCGACCGCCGCGATGGCGGCCTGGTCGGCGCGGCCGTTGACCACCACGCTGGCGCCGTCGCGGGCCAGCGACAGGGCGATGGCGCGGCCGATGTTCTTCCCCGCGCCGGTTACCAGCGCGACCTTGCCGTCCAATGCCCCTGCCATGGTCGTCTCCCTCGCCGGGCCGGTGTGGCCCGGCCCGCCTTTGCACATCGTCCGCCATTCCATAGAACAGAGGCACGGCACGCGGACAAGAGGCCGGGAGGAAAGGCGCATGCAGGATACGCCGCTGGTGCGGACCATCACCCAGGTCGGGATCGTGGTGCGGGACATGGATGCCGCGCTCGACCAATACGCGAACAAGCTCGGCGTCGGGCCGTGGCGGGTCTATACCTATGCGCCGCCGAAGCTCACCGGGACGCGGCTACGCGGCGTCCCCACCGCCTATAGCATGAAGCTGGCGCTGGCCTGGACGCAGGACATGATGTGGGAGCTGATCCAGCCGCTCGAGGGCCCTTCGATCTATTGGGAATTCCTGCGCGACCATGGTGAGGGCATCCACCACGTGATGGTGGACTATGGCGAGCGCAGCCTGGCCGAGACGGTCGCCGAATTCACCCGGCGCGGCTGGCCGCCGGTGATGGAGGGCGACTACCTCGGCAGCCAATTCGCCTATTTCGAAACCGAAGGCAGCCTGACGACGACGATCGAGGTGCGGTACTCGGCGCCGGGCTGGCAGCGGCCGGAGCCGGACTACTGGTATCCGGCGGCGCCGGGCTGAACGAACACGCGGGAAGGGAATGAACATGGCTGAATTGACTGGCAAGGTGGCCCTGGTGACCGGCGGTGGCCGCGGCCTCGGCGAAGGCATCGCCCGGGCGCTGGCGGCCGAGGGCGCGGCGGTGATGCTGGTGGCGCGCGATGCCGCGGCGGTC
>JAQGIA010000519.1 GCA_028291445.1 Belnapia sp. | reverse complement strand
GCAGCCAGTCCATCCCGGACCTCATCGCCGGCAATGTGCAGGTGGTGATGGGGGAGGTCTCGACCACGGTGCCGGGCTGGCGTGGCGGGCTCATCCATCTGCTGGCGACACCGGGCCGGACCGCTCGCCGCTGGCGCCCGATATCCCGACGCTGATCGAGCAGGGCTTCCCCGGCCTGAGCGGCGGCAGCTGGGCGGCGCTGATGGCGACCGGCGGCACGCCCGAGGCGGCCATCCGGACATTGGCCGCCGCGGCCAATGCGGCGCTGGCCGATCCCTCCTACCGGGAGCGCCAGGCGGAGGTCGGCGCGCAACTCTCGGAGCCCGCGGTGCGCTCCCCGGCAGGGCTGGCGGCCTGGCTGCGGGAGGAGCGGGCGCTGGTCCGGGCGACCGCGCAGCGGGCCGGCATCAAAGGGGAGTAGGAGAGGGACGAGCAAGGCGAGCGAAGAGTAACCGGGCGAACATTTCCCGCGGTCGCGCGTTGGCGCGCGACGACCGGAGGAAACCACGAATGTCCGCCAGCACCGCCTCGGCGATGGAGCGGGAAACCATGGCGCGCGTTTCGCGCCGGCTGATTCCCTTCCTGATCCTGTGTTACTTCATCGCCTATCTCGACCGGGTGAACGTCGGCTTCGCCGCGCTCGAGATGAACCGCGACCTCGGCCTGTCGCCCACCGTCTATGCCTGGGGCGCGGGCATCTTCTTCCTCGCCTATTTCATCTTCGAGGTGCCGAGCAACGTCATCCTGGAGAAGGTCGGCGCCCGGCGCTGGATCGCCCGGATCATGCTGACCTGGGGCATCCTCTCGGGCTGCATGGCCTTTGTGGTCGGACCCTGGAGCCTCTATCTAGTGCGGGCGCTGCTCGGCATCGCCGAGGCGGGCTTCTTCCCCGGCATCATCCTGTACCTGACCTATTGGTTCCCGGCCACCTACCGGGCGCGGATCGTCGGGTCCTTCATGGTGGCGATCCCGGTCTCGACGGTGATCGGGGCACCGATTTCCGGGCTGCTGCTGGGGCTGGACGGCGTCGCCGGGCTGTCCGGCTGGCAATGGCTGTTCATCGTCGAGGCGGTGCCGGCGCTGGTGCTCTCCGCCGTGGTGCTGGGCTTCCTGACCGACCGGCCGGCCGATGCGCAATGGCTGCGCCCGGAGCAGCGGCAATGGCTGGCCGGACGGCTGGAGGAGGAGCGGCTGGCCAAGGAAGCGGTGGTGCACTTCACCCTGGGCCAGGCGCTGAGCAACCCGCGGGTGATCGGCCTCGGGCTGGTCTATTTCGGCATCGTCGCCTCCAACTACGGGCTATCCTTCTGGCTGCCGCAGATCGTCAAGGGCTTCGGGCTGAGCAATGTCGCCACCGGCTTCGTGACCGCCGTGCCCTACCTGTTCGGCGCGGTGGCGATGGTGTTCTGGGGCCGGCATTCCGACCGCAAGGGCGAGCGGGTCTGGCATACCGCGGGGGCCGCGATGGTCGCCGCCATCGGCCTCGGCGCCGGCGCGCTGGGCGCTGGCCCGGTGTTGACCATGGCGCTGCTCTGCTTCGGCGCCCTCGGGATATTCGGGGCGCTGCCGCCGTTCTGGACCCTGCCGACCGCGCTGCTCTCGGGCACCGCCGCGGCGGGCGGCATCGCGCTGATCAACTCGATCGGCAACCTTTCCGGCTTCGTCGGCCCCTATGCGGTGGGCTGGGTGCGGGAGGCGACGGGCAGCTTCCCGCTGGCGCTGCTGGTCCTGGCGGCGCTGCCGCTGGCGGCGGGGCTCCTGGTGCTGGCCATGGGGCATGATCCGGCACTGGAACAGCCGCGGGATAAAATGGCGCCGGCAGCATAGGGCGATGGCCGGGGGGCTCAGCCCTCCCGGCCCGGGACACGATCTCCCGGGACACGATCCCCCGGGACACGATCCATCGGCGCCTGTTTCCGTCGCGCCTGCAGTTTGTGCGCCTCGCTTTCCATGGCCTTGTGCTCGGCGGAACCGACCGGGAAAGTCCATTTTTCATACCGCGCATGATTGATGGTTTTCGACTGCCGGAGGGCCTTTCGCAGCGCCTTCGGGTCCAGGCCGTGCGCCTTGGCAACCAGCATTGCCGTTGCAAGCTCGGGAACATGCATCAGATCGCCTTCGCGGCCTTGAGCGCCGCGATCGCCTCCCCGTCATAGCCGATCTCGCGCAACACACTGTCGGTATCGGCACCCATGACCGGCGGCGGGCTATCCACCCGCGGCCCGCCATGCGCCAGCTTGAAGGCGGCGACCGGCACGCCGAAGGGGCCCGGCAGCCCCGGCGCGCCATCCGGGAACAGGTGCACCACGCCACGGCTGGCGAGATGCGGGTCGGCCATGGTCTCCTCCATCCGGCGGACCCGGGCGGCGGGGACGTGCCGCGCCTGCAGATAGGCCTCCCACTCATCCGCCGTGCGGGTCAGCATGATGTCGGCCAGCACCGCTTCCTCATGGTCGCGGTCGGCGGTGCGGGCGGGGTTGTCCGCCTTGGCCAGCTCGGGCCGGCCGAGCGCCGCCCAAAGCCGCTTCTGCTGGCGCAGGTTGCTGGCGCCCAGCATCACCATGCCGTCCTTGGTGGCATAGGCGCTGTTGGTCGCATGCACGTGCTTGTTGCCGGAAGGCTTGGCGCCCTGGCCGGTGCGCAGGAAGGCGGCGACATGGCTTGCCTGCATCAGCAGCGCCACGTCGAGCATGGCGAGGTCGATGCATTGCCCCAGGCCGGTCCGCTCCCGTTGGAACAACGCGGCCGAGAGCGCGAAGGCGCCCATGGTGCCGGTCGCGTAGTCGATGGCGGGGGCGCCGAATTTGATCGGGTTCACCTCCGGCGTGCCGGTGGCCGCCATGATGCCGGAGGTCGCCTGGATGACGTGGTCGTAGGCGGTCTGCTCGCCGCGCACCCCGCCGTGGCCGAAGGCCGAGATGGAGCAGTAGATCAGCCTCGGGTTGACCGCCGCCAGCGCCGCATAGCCCAGGCCGAGCGCCTCGAAGGCGCCCGGCCGGAAATTCTCGACCAGGATGTCGGCGGTCGCCACCAGCCGGCGCAGCACCTCGCGCCCGGCCTCGGTCTTCAGGTCGAGCGTGATGGAACGCTTGTTCGAGCCCTGGGTGACGAAGTAGCTGCCCATCCCGGCCAGGTTGCCGGCGAGGTCGGGGCCGCTGTCGCGGCTCTGGTCGGGGTCGTCGGGATGCTCGACCTTGATCACGTCGGCCCCGAGCAGGCCGAGCTGGTAGGCGGCGAAGGGGCCGGCCAGCACATGCGTGATGTCGATGATGCGGATGCCTGCGAATGGCCGCATGGTCGTTGTTTCCCTGTTCCTGGTCGCCCGTCCCGGGCGGCGACTATGGCGGCGACGCCCGATTGGCGCCACCATGCGGGCCAAGGCCAAGGCGTGGTCCAGAATGTCGGGGGAAACGATCAGCGTGACCGCATCCGCGGCGGCTTCGCCGCGCCTGTTCGCCGAGCCGGATTTCCGCCGGCTCTGGTGCGTCGGCCTCATCGTCTTCCTGGTGCGCTGGCTGGAACTGCTGGCGGTCAGCCTCTTCGTCTATGCGGCGACCGGCTCGGCCTTCCTCGTCACCATGATGGGCATGCTGCGCATCCTGCCGATGGGGCTGTTCGGCGCGCTGCTGGGCGCCCTCGCCGAGCGGGTGGAGGCGCGCAGCGCGCTGCTGGCCATCATCGTCACGAGCCTGCTGACCTCGGCGGCGCTGGCGGTGCTGGCCTATGCCGGGGTGCTGGCGGTCTGGCACCTGGCGGTCGCCAGCTTCGTCAACGGGCTGGGCTGGGCGGCGGACAACCCGGTGCGGCGGATGATGATCGGCCAAGTGGTCGGCCCTGCCCGGATGGGCGCGGCCATGTCGGCCGATGTCGGCAGCAACAACGCCAGCCGGATGGTGGGGCCGGTCCTGTCGGGGCTGATCTTCGCCACGGTGGGGATCGCGGGCGCCTTCGTCATCTCGGTGCTGCTCTATCTCGTGGCGCTGGTGGCGGCGCTGCGGCTGCGGTACCGCAGCGGGGTGCAGCCGGCCGGCGGCGAGGGGATACTGGCGCGCATCGCCGAGGGCGTCGCGGTGGTGCGGCGCGACCCCAGGCTGGTCGGCACGCTCTGCGTCACCGTCATCTTCAACATCTTCGGCTGGCCCTTCACCAGCCTGATCCCGGTGGTCGGGCAGGATCATCTGCACCTGGGGCCGGAGGCGATCGGCCTGCTGTCCAGCATGGATGGCGTCGGCGCCTTCGTGGGCGCGCTGGCCATGGCGGCCTGGGTGACGCCGGCGATCTACGCCCGCTGCTACCTCGGTGGGGTGACGCTGTATTTCGTCATGCAGCTCGGCTTCGCCCTGTCGCCGCATCCCGTCCTGGCCGGGCTGGCGCTGCTGTTCATCGGCTTCGGCCAGGCGGGGTTCAGCATCATGCAGGCGACGCTGCTCTATATGATGTCGCCGCCGGAACTGCGCAGCCGGGTGCTGGGGCTGCTCTCGGTCTGCATCGGCCTCGGGCCGATCGGCTTCGTCCATATCGGGCTGCTGGCGGATGCGCTCGGGGCGCAATGGGCCGTGATCATCAGCGGGGCGGAGGGGTTGCTGGCCCTGCTGCTCACGCGCAGGCTGTGGCGGCATATCTAGGGAGAAAAAGGCGCCATGAACGACCTGACCATCAAGGAAGTGCGGACCACCCTGCTACGAATGCCCTGGCAGGAGGACCCCTGGCTGGCCGGGCATGCGCTGGGCGCCACGCGGGACCTGGTGGTGGTCGAGGTGGTGACCGCCAGCGGCATCACCGGCATGGGCTACCTGCACCTGCTGGGCCTGCCCTTGCAGCGCACCATCGCCGCCTGCATCGCCGAGGCCATGGCGCCCCGGGTGATCGGCCGGCCGGCGACCGATGTCGAGGCGATCTGGCGCGACCTCTGGCGCACCACCCTGACCGGCGGGCGCGGCGGCGTGACGATGATGGCGCAGTCGGCCATCGACATCGCGCTCTGGGATGTGGTGGGGAAATCCGCCGGCCTGCCGCTGCACCGGCTCTGGGGGCATTACCGCAGCGAAATCCCGATCTATGGCAGCGGCTGCTTCCGTGGCGCCTACGGCGACGGGATGATCGCCAAGGCGCAGCATTTCGTCGCGCAGGGCTACAAGGCGATCAAGATGCAGGTCGCCCATATCGGCGACGTGCGGACCGATATCGACAACGTCCG
>JAQGIA010000477.1 GCA_028291445.1 Belnapia sp. | reverse complement strand
AAGGACCCGCCAAGGCCCGCGCCCTGCTGGCCGCGCATCTGGACGGCGTCCTGCCCGCCACCCGCGCCGCCATCCGCGACTGGGATGTGGTGAACGAGGCGGTCGCCAATCCCGAGGGCAGCCAGTTCACCGCCCAGACCCCGGCCATTGGCGACCTGCGGGACACGCCCTGGCTGCGCGCGCTCGGCCCCGGCTATATCGAGCTGGCCTTCCGCCTGGCGCGGGAACGCGATCCGACCTTGCGGCTGACCTACAACGACTATGGGCTGGAAGGCGACACGCCCTGGGCCGAGGAGAAGCGCCAGCGGGTGCTCCGTCTGCTGCGCCGGCTGCTGGATGCGCGATGCCCGATCGACGCGCTCGGCCTGCAGGCGCATCTGCAGATGGACGAACCCTTCCGCCCGGAGCCCTTCGCCGCTTTCCTGGCGACCCTGCGCGGCCTGGGGCTGTCCGTGCTGATCACCGAGCTCGACATGCGGGAAGCCCGCGTCCTGCCTGCTGGCCTGGCCGCCCGCGATGCCGCCGTGGCGGATCGGGTGCGGGCCGTGGTCGGCACGGCGCTGGAGCAAGGCTGCCGCACCGTGCTGACCTGGGGCCTGTCCGACAAGGATAGCTGGCTGGCACGGGAGGCGGATGTGATGCGCCAGGACGGCACCATCCACCGCAGCCTGCCGCTCGATGCCGAAGGCCAGCGCAAGCCGATGTGGCAGGCCCTCGCCGCCGCCTTCGCGGCCCGCGGGCGAGGCTGACGCCCGCGAAGCGGGATTTCTTTCAAACACGCCCGCGGAGCGGGATTTCCTTCAGGAACAGCGCCGCCACCAGGCACAGCCCGGCGATGCCCGCGGCTGCCAGGAAGACGGTGGAAAATGCCGCCCGCACCGCCTCGGGCGGCGCCCCGCCGGCGATGGCCCCGGCGCCCATGGCTCCATCGGGCAGATGCCCCAGCAGCACCGAGGACAGCAGCGCCACCCCGAAGGCCCCGCCCATCAGCCGGAAGAACATCATGCAGGAAATGGCGATGCCGCCGTCGCGCGGCTCTACCGCATTCTGGATGGTGACCGTCATGGGCGAGAACTGGCAGCCGAATGAGAGGCCCAGCAGCAGCGTCACCCCGGTATCCAGCAGCAGCGACTGGCCCAGCCCGAAGACCGCGATCACCAGGCACATCAGCGTGGCGACCGAGGCGCCCAGCACCGCGAAGGGCCGGTAGCGCCCGGTGGCGGAAACCGCCTGGCCGGCGAGGAAGCTGCCGGTGACGCTGCCCAGCGTCATGGCGATCATCCGCAGCCCGGCCTCCTTCGGCGAAAGCCCGGCGGAAAGCTGGTAGTCGAGCGGCACCAGGATCACCAAGGCCATCATCACCATCGAGGACAGCGCGGTGACGATGATGCCCATGGTGAAGATCGGGCTGCGGAACAGCTGCAGCGGCAGCATCGGCTGGGTGACCGAGCGTTCCTGCGCGATCAGCGCCACCAGAAAGACCAGCCCGAGGCCGAAGCAGCCGAGCGCTTCCGGCGCAGCCCAGGAGGCATAGCGCTGCACGAAGGTGATGCCGAGCAGCAGCGGCGTGCAGGACAGCAGAATCAGCAACGCGCCCAGCCAGTCGATCTTCGGCCGCTTGCCCGGCAACGGCAGCTTGCGCAGTTGGAACCAGGTGGTGGCGAAGGCCGCCGCTCCGAGCGGCAGGTTCACCCAGAAGATCCAGTGCCAGGACAGGTACTCGACGAACAGTCCGCCCAGCAGCGGGCCGATGATATTGGCCGTGGCGAAGGTGGCCGAGAGATAGCCCTGCACCCGGCCGCGCTCGCGTGGCGGCAATATGTCGCCCACCACCGCCAGCGCGATGGCGCGCAGCCCGCCACCGCCGAGGCCCTGCACCACCCGGGCGGCGATCAGTGCCAGCATCGTCGGCGCCAGCGCCGCCAGCACCGCGCCGAATACGAAGATGGTCACCGAGACCAGCAGCACCGGCCGCCTGCCGTAGAGATCGCTCAGCCGCCCATAGATCGGCGTGGTGACGGTGGATGAGATGAGGTAGGCCGAAACCACCCAGGGCATCAGCTCCCACCCGCCCAGGTCGCCGGCGATGGAGGAGAGCGCCGTGGCGACGATCGTCTGGTCGAGGCTGGACAGGAACAGCGCCAGCATCAACCCCATGACGATGGTGCGGACCTCCCCTGGGGAGAAGGCGGCATAGCTGGGCAGGTCGGGCGGGGGATCAGGCATGTTTGGCACTGCGCGGCACGCTAGGCCGCGAAGCCGTTGCCGCCAAGCCGGCCGCGACGGCAGAATGCCGCCGGCAACGCCATCATGAAGGCCTTTACATGCCCAACCCGGAAAAACCCGTCCTGCTCACCGGCGCCAGCGGCAACCTCGGCCGGATGCTCGCCCAGGAATTGGCGGCGCAGGGCTGGACCCTGCGGCTGACCGACATCACGCCGTTCCCCGATGCGCTACCGGCCGGTGCGGTCTTTACCCGGGCGGATCTGAACGATGGGCTCGCCATGGCCCGCCTGGCCGAAGGCTGCGGCGCAATCCTGCATTTCGGCGGCATCAGCGTGGAGCAGCCCTTCGAGACGGTGCTCGGGCCCAATCTCCGTGGCCTCTATCATATCTATGAAGCCGCCCGGCGGGAGGACGCGCGGGTGCTGTTTGCCAGCAGCAACCACTCCATCGGCTTTCACGAACGGCCGCAGGGCAATGACGCGAAGATCGACGTCGACTGCGCCTTCCGCCCGGACGGCAATTACGGCCTGTCCAAAGCTTACGGAGAACTCATGGGGCGGCTCTACTGGGACAAGCATGGGGTGGAGAACGTCAACCTTCGCATTGGCTCCTGCTTCCCCAAGCCGGTGAATGCCCGGATGCTGTCGACCTGGCTGTCCTTCGGCGACCTGACCCGGTTGGTGACGGCGGCCGTCGAGGCGCCACGGGCCGGGCATTGCGTGATCTGGGCCTGCTCCAACAACCCCGCCTCCTTCTGGAGCAAGGACCACCGCGAACGCATCGGCTGGGCGCCGCAGGACAGTGCCGAGGATTACCGCACCGAGGTCGGCCACATCCTCTCGGGCGATCCGGTGGAGGAGCGCTACCAGGGCGGCGGCTATACCAGCATCGAGTATTCCCGCGACGCGCCCTCGCCGCGCGACCAATTCGCGTTGGACTGAGCCGTGCTGGAGATCGCCGGCGGTGGCTGGGAGGCGCGGCTGCTGCCCGAGCAGGGCGGCGCCATCGCCACCTTGCGTTGGCAGGGCCTCGACGTGCTGGCGCCGCTGCCCATCGGCGCCGATCCGAACGTGAGCTTCGGCGGCGCCTTCGTCATGGCCCCCTGGACCAACCGGCTGGATGCGGGGCTTTTGCCGGTGGCAGGGCTGACCTATCACCTGCCGATCAACCGCCCGACCGACAATACCGCCATCCACGGCCTGCTGCGCGACCGTCCCTGGCAGGTCGAGCAAGCGGAGGCGGCGCGCTGCGTGCTGACCCAGGTGCTGGACGATGCGACGCAGCCCTGGCGCTGCACCGCCAGGCTGTCGCTGGCGCTGGCGGCGGAGGGTGCCGAGCTGACGCTGCGGCTGACCAATGACGCGACGCTGCCCTTCCCCTGCGGCCTTGGCTGGCATCCCTTCTTCCGACGGGTGCCCGGCACCGGCCTGCGCTTCCGCGCCACCGCGCTGTTCGCCCGCGACGCCCGGTGCCTGCCCGTCGCGGTGCAGCCGAGCAATGGCGTAGTCGGTGAGGAAGCCGCCTACGAAGGCCTCGATACGCATTTCGCCGGCTGGGACGGCGAGGCGGAGATCATCCGTCCGGATCTTCGGCTGCGGCTTGCAGCAAGCGGCGCCTGGGCCGGCAACCTGCAGGTCTTCGCGCCAGGCGGCAGCAACGTGCTCTGCCTCGAGCCGGTCAGCCATGTGCCGGATGCGCCGAACCGTCCGGAGTTCGCCGGCTACGGCTCCTTGACCATGCTGTCGCCCGGCGCCTCGCTCGACGCATCGCTGCGGCTATCCGCCACCGCGCCGTAGCGCATCGCCTGCTGACTCCCGCGTGTGGTCGCCGACGCGGACGGGAACGCTTGCCGTTGCGTGACGTTGCCGATGCATTCGCGTCACAGGACGGGCGCGTCACAGGACACGAAGCATGGCAGGCACCGCGCGCAAATCCGACCCCGCGCTTTGGGACGAGGTGAAGGCCGCGGTCACCGCTTCCGATTCAGGTGGCAAGCCCGGCCAATGGTCCGCGCGCAAGGCGCAGCACGCCACCGCGGAATACCAGCGGCGAGGGGGCAGCTATCTCGGGCCGAAGCGGGCCGACAACCACCTCGCTGAATGGACGCGGGAGAAGTGGGATACCCAGTCCGGCAAGCCTTCGCTCGCCACCGGTGAGCGCTACCTGCCGCAGGCGGCGCGTGCGGCGCTGACCCCGACGGAGTATCGCCACAGCACCGCGCGCAAGCGCGAAGACCTTGCCGAGGGTCGGCAATTCTCGGCCCAGCCGGCGGATGCGGCCCGCAAGGCCGCCGCAACGCGGCGTCATTCGAAACCACGGAAGGGCAAAGGGATGGGCGATACCAACACCCACCATGACGACGACATCGGTGCCGAATTCCGTCGCCTGGTGAACCTGCCGGCGGAGGCGCTGCGCCGCTGGCTCGATACCTGGGAAAGCCAGGCGGTCGGCTTCACCCGGGAAGGCGAGGAGGAGGCCGTCGGCCACCGCTCCGGCCGGCGCATCCTGCAACTGCTGGAGGGCGATGGCCCGACGGCCGAGGATGCGGAATTCCAACGGGAAGTCGTCGGCTACATCCATCGCCACCTGGCGCAGCGGCCTGAAGGCGACATCGCCGATACCCGCTGGCGCCATTCACTCATGAATTGGGGACACGATCCGATGCGCGACGAAAGCGATGCCACGCCGATGAATAGCGAGAGCGATCCACAGGACCAGGCGGCGATGTCGGCACCGCAGGCTCCGGCCCGCAAGCCGCGCGCCCGCCGCGCCGCCAGCGCCGAGACGGAAAGCGCAGCGCCGGCTCGCAAGCCCCGGGCTGC
>JAQGIA010000441.1 GCA_028291445.1 Belnapia sp. | reverse complement strand
GTATGCGGCGCCGCCTCCAGCAATCCGGGCGAGGCGACCAGGGTGAAGTTCACCCCGAGGCCGCGCCAGTCCACGTTGCGCAGGTTGGCGATGGTCAGGTCGATGTTGCGGCCCAGCACGTTGACCGGGATGACGTCTCCCAGGCCGACGCCACAGGCATTGGCGTTTGTCGCTTCGATGTACAGCAGCGGCGGGCCTAGATAATCCTCTGGCCAGCAGGGGCCCTAGAGCACCTGGGTCCCGGCCGGCGGCAGCGCCGAATAGGTCAGGCCGCGGTCGCCGCGCAGTGCCCAGGCGGTCTCCGGCGTGGTCTCCCATTGCTCGGCGGGGATGCCCTTCACCGCGACGACCCGGGCCCGCAGGCTCGGCACCCGCTTGACCTCGGCCACGCCGGGGATGCCGCCGGCGATGCTGTCGAAGCGCTGCGCCTGGTCCGACTGGATGTCGATGAAGAAGAAATTCGGCGCCCGGCCCGGCATCTCGTTGACCAGTTGCCGGCGCAGATTGCCCTCGATCTGGGTGATGGCGGCCAGGGTGGTCAGGCCGATGCCGAGCGAGACCACCATCAGCGCGGTCGGCGCTCCCGGCCGATGCAGGTTGGCGAGGCCGAGGCGCAGCGCCGGGCGCCGCAGGTGGGACAGGCTGCGGGCCAGCACCACAAGCCCCCAGGCTCCCAGCCGGAACAGCAGCAGCGCCGCCACCGCGCTGGCGCAGAAACCGGCGGCGAAGCGCCGGTCGCCCGAGCCCAGCACGATCAGCCCGACCAGCGCCACCGCCGCCAGCCCGTTCAGCGCCAGTACCGTCCAGCCGGGAAAGCCTCCCGCCGGCTGGACGGTATCGCGGAACAGCGCCGCGCCGGAAATCCGCGCCGCCCGGCCGAGCGGCCAGAGAGCGAAGGCCAACGCCGTCAACAGCCCGTACAGGGCGGCCAGCGCCAGCGGCAGCGGATAGGGGGCAAGGCGCGGCGGCACCGGCAGCGACCCGGCCAAGGCCTGCGCCGCCGCCCAGGTCAGTCCATAGCCGGCCACCAGCCCGATGGCGATGCCGAGCAGCGCCAGCCCCAGCACCTGGATGAGGTAGCTGAGGAAAATCACCGAGGAGGGCGCGCCGAGGCAGCGCAGCGTGGCGATCGACCGCGCCCGCGCATCCAGCCAGCTCCGCACCCCGGTGGCGACGCCGATGCCGCCGACCAGCAGCGCGGTCAGCCCGGCCAGGATCAGGAAGGAGGCGGCGCGGTCGAGGAAGCGGTTCATCGCCGGCTCGGCCGTTCCGGCGGTCCGGATGCGCCAGCCCTCGCGGGCGAAGTCGCGCCGCAGCGCCTCGGCCTCCGGCTCGGCGGCGGTGCCGGCGGGCAGCCGCAGGCGGAGGTCCTGCTGCAGCAGGCTGCCGGGCTGAACCAGTTCGGTGGTCGCCAGGGTCTCCAGCGTCATCAGCGCGCGCGGCCCGAAGATCGCCGGGGTGGCCACCTTGTCGGGTTCCTGCGCGACCAGGGCCGCCAGCCGCAGCCGCGCCTCGCCGACCCGCACCATGTCGCCCAGCGCCAGGCCGAGCCGTTCGGCGACCAGCGGGTCGAGCGCCACCGTGCCGGGTGCCAGCGGCACCGGCGGTTCCAGCACCAGGGCGCCGTACAGCGGATAGGCGGCATCCACCGCCTTCAGCTCCACCAGCATCCGCTCGCCGGCCGGGGCGACCAGCATGGCCCGCATGGTGGTGATGGCGGAGACGGAAGCGCCCCGCGCCGCGGCCCAGGCACGCAGCTCGGGCGGCAGCGGCCGGGCGCCGCCGCGGACCTCGACATCGCCGCCCAGGATGCGGGCGCCATCGGCCAGCAGCCCGGCCTGGATGCCGGCCCGGAGAGTGCCGACCGCGGCGATGGCCGCGACGCCCAGCGCCAGGCAGGCGAGCACGATCCGCAGCGACTTCGTCCCGCCGCGCAGCTCCCGCCGCGCCAAGCGCAGCCCGAGCGTCACCTGCCCGACAATGCCCAATCAATCTCTCCGTTCTAGGCTTCCCGACGAAGTGGGGCTGGCAGAGGCCGATCCAAGCCCGCCCGGGTCCCATGGGGCAACGGCTGGGGTGAAGAAGCGTTACGCTGCCCGTCCGGGAGAACATGAGAGCATGGAAAGCGAAGTTATCGTTGCCTTGCTGGCGCTGATCGCCATGGAAGTGGTGCTCGGCATCGACAACCTGGTCTTCATCGCCATCCTGTCGAACCGGCTGCCGCCCGAGCAGCGGGTGCTGGCGCGGCGGATCGGCCTTGGCCTCGCGGTGCTGATGCGCTTCGGCATGCTGGCCGGCGCGTCCTGGCTGCTGACCCTGACCCGGCCCTTGTTCGCCGTGCTCGGCGTGGAATTCTCCGGCAAGGACCTGATCCTGCTGGGCGGCGGGTTGTTCCTGATCGGCAAGGCGGTGATCGAGATCCACCACCGCGTGGACCCGGATTCCCAGACGGAGAGCCACGCGGCGGACGGCGTCACCGCCACTTTCTGGCCGACCGTCATCCAGATCCTGCTGCTCGACATGGTCTTCTCGGTCGACAGCATCCTGGCGGCGGTCGCGCTGACCCGGGAGTTCTGGATCATCGCCACCGCGATCGTCGTCTCGGTCATCGCCATGCTGTTCTCGATGGATGCGCTCTCCCGCTTCATGGAGCGCAATCCGACCGTGGTGATGCTGGCGCTGGCCTTCCTGGTGATGATCGGGATGGTGCTGATGGCCGAGGGCGTCGGCGTCCACCTGCCGAAGGGCTTCGTCTATGCCGCCATGGCCTTCGCCACGGCGGTGGAAGGGCTGAACCTGCTGGCCAAGCGGGCGATGCGGAAGCCCAACCCGGCTTCGGTCGCAACCCCGGTTGCGACCCCTGGCCCAGTTGCGGCCTCTGGCCCAGTTGCTACCCCTGGCCCAGGCCAGGGTCGGCCGCCTTCGCCGGGAGCCGGTTGAAGGCCGCCGCCCGCAGCCCGGGCGGCAGCGCGCCCAATAGCCGCGCCGCCCAATAGACCGGCCAGGGATAGGCGATGCGGGTGCGCCCGGCGGCGATGCCGGCCAGCGTCCGCCACGCGGCTTCCTCGGCCGACATGAGGAAGGGCATGGGGAAGTCGTTCCGTGCCGTCATGGCGGTGCGGATATAGCCGGGGCAGATGGCGTGCAGGCGGATGCCGCGGCGCTGCTCCGTGGCATCCAGCGCCTCCGCCCAGCGCTGCACCGCGGCCTTGCTGGCGCAATAGGCCGGCGCCCCGGGCGCGGCGACGAAGGCGGCGACCGAGGCAACGACCCCGATGCGGCCGCGCAGCCCATCGGCGCCGGGCGGCTGGGCGGCCATCGCCGCCAGCGCCGGCAGCACGGTGTTCAGCACGCCGTCGACATTGGTCTCGAACACCGCCCGGGCGGTGCCGGCGGGCTCCACCGCGCCGCCGGTACCGGCGGAGATGCCGGCATTGGCGATGACCAGGTCGAGCCGGCCGGCGCCGCCGATCCAGGCCGCCATCGCCGATGCGTCCCGCGCATCCACCACCTGGGGAAGGACGCTGGCACCGCGCGCCCGGCAGGCCTTGGCCACTGCGCCAAGCCGCCCGGCGTCCCGCCCGGACAAGTGCAGCACCGCACCCGGCGCGGCCACGGCCAGCGCCAGCGCCTGCCCCAGCCCGGCCGAGGCCCCGGTGATCAGCACATGCTGCCATGCCGCCATTCCGCTCTCCCGCTTGCATCCCGCCGCGGCGCGCGAGACAACCGCGGCCATGGGCATCCTCATGAGCATGACCGGCTTCGCCCGCGAAAGCGGCACGCTGGCCGACGGTACCGGCTTCGTCTGGGAACTCCGCAGCGTCAATGGCCGGGGGCTCGACCTGCGGCTGCGGCTGCCGAATGGCCAGGATGCGCTGGAAGCGCCGCTGCGGGAGGCGACCAACAAGCGCTTCAAGCGCGGCAACATCTCGGCCAGCCTGTCCCTCAGGCGGGAGGACCGGCAGCGGCTGACGGTGGATAAAGCAGCGCTGGAACAGGCGCTGGCCCTGGCGCTGGAACTGGCCGGGCGCATCCGCGGCAGCATGTCGCCTCGGGCCGAGGCGCTGCTCGCCCTGCCCGGCGTGATGCGCACCGAGCAGCCGGAGCCGGACGCGGCGCTGGAGGAGGCCGGGCGGGCCGAGCTGACGGCGGCCTTCGCCCGTGCCCTGGCCGGGCTGGCCGAGGCCCGCCAGGCCGAGGGCGCCCGGCTGCGGGAGATCCTCGGCGGGCTGCTGGCCGAGATCGCCAGCCTGCGCGATGCCGCCGCCACCGAGGCCGCGACCCAGCCGGCGGCGCAGCGGGTCCGCATGATGGAACAGCTGGCCGCGCTGCTCGGCGAGGCCGGGACCGCCCGGGTACCGGAGGAACGACTGGCCCAGGAAGTGGCCCTGCTGGCGCAGAAATCCGACGTGCGGGAGGAGCTGGACCGGCTCGGCGCGCATATCGAGGCGGCCGGCGCGTTGCTGGCCGCCGGCGAGGGCGCCGGCCGCAAGCTCGATTTCCTCACCCAGGAATTCGTGCGGGAGGCGAATACCCTCTGCGCCAAATCCGCCTCCGTCGCGCTGACCCGGATCGGCCTCGACCTGAAGGCGGCGATCGAGCGGCTCAAGGAGCAGGCGGCGAACGTCGAATGAGCCACGGTCAATCACCTGGCACCGCAGGCCGCGACGCGTGAGCACCATCCGCAAGGGCTGCTGCCTGGTGCTGGCGGCAGCGCCCGGCGGCGGCAAGACCAGCATCTCCCGCGCCTTGCTGGAGTCGGAGCCGGAGCTGCAGCTTTCGGTCAGCGCCACCACCCGCGCGCCACGGTCGGGCGAGCAGGAGGGGGTGCATTACTTCTTCCGCAGCCCCGAGCAATTCGCCGCCGGTGTCGCCGCGGGGGAATTCCTCGAACACGCCGGCTTCCTCGGCCGCTCCTACGGCACCCCGCGCGCCCCGGTGGAAGCGGCGCTGGCCGCCGGCCATGACGTGCTGTTCGACATCGAATGGCAGGGCCACCGGCTGCTGAAGGCGGCGATGCCGGAGGATGTGGTCGGCATCTTCCTGCTGCCGCCGAGCCTGGCGGA
>JAQGIA010000405.1 GCA_028291445.1 Belnapia sp. | reverse complement strand
CCGCCCGGCCGCTTGCGGATGGCGCCGGGCATGCGACACTTCCCTGCCACTGGCCAGGGAACCGAGCCATGCCGCTGCAGCCCATGGTATCCGGCCGCCGCCACATGATTTCCGCCGGCCATTGGCTGGCGACCGAGGCCGGCCATGCCATCCTCGAAGCCGGCGGCAATGCGGTGGATGCCGCGGTCGCCGCCGGCATCGCCCTCGGCGTGCTGCATGCCGATCAGGTGCAGTTCTCCGGCGTCGCCCCGATGATCATCCACCTGCGGGAGACGGGCGAGACGGTCAGCATCGCCGGCCTCGGCTGGTGGCCCAAGGCGGCGGATATCGGGGTTTTCGAGGCGCAGCACGGCGGCAGCATCCCGCAGGGCATCCTCCGTACCGTCGTGCCCGCCGCGCCGGATGCCTGGCTGCTGGCGCTGGCCCGCTATGGCACCATGTCCTTCGGCGAAGTCGCCCATGCCGCCATCCGCCATGCGCGGGACGGCTTCTGCGTGCATCCGGTCATGGCGCATTTCATCGGCCAGTTCGCCGACAACTACCGCCGCTGGCCGCAGAATGCCGCGATCTTCCTGCCGGGTGGCGCGCCGCCGCGGGAGGGCGACCTCTTCGTCCAATCCGACCTCGCCCGGTCGCTGCAATACATGGCCGACGAGGAAAGCGCCGCCGCGGCGGGTGGCCGGCTGGCCGGGTTGGCGGCGGCGCGGGATGCCTTCTACCGGGGCGACCTCGCCATCGCCATGGCCGCCTACCATGCCGGGAACGGCGGCTGGCTGACGCGGGAGGATCTGGCCGAATACCGCTCCGTCATCGAGCCGCCGGTGCGCCGGATGGTGGATGGCACGGCAGTCTATTCCTGCGGCCCCTGGTGCCAGGGGCCGGTGCTGCTGCAATTCCTGACCGTGCTGGAGGGCATCGACCTCCGCTCGCTCGGGCACAACTCGGCCGCCTACGTGCATCTGCTGGCCGAGGCCATGAAGCTCGGCTTTGCCGACCGGGAGCGCTTCTACGGCGATCCGCGCTTCGTCGACGTGCCGCTGGCCCGGCTGCTCTCCCCCGCCTATGCCGCCACCCAGCGCGCCCGGATCGACCCGGCCCGGGCCGCCCCCGCCATGCCCGAGCCGGGGGAGCCAGGCTTGTGGAACTCCGCCGATCCCGCGCTGGTCGGCGATACCTCCTATGTCTGCACGGTGGATCGCTGGGGCAACGCGGTTTCGGCGACGCCTTCGGATACTTCCTGGGAAAGCCCGGTCATTCCCGGCCTCGGCTTCGTGCCTTCCTCGCGCGGTTCGCAGAGTTGGGGCCGCCAGGGCCATGCCAGCAGCCTCGCCCCCGGCAAGCGGCCGCGGCTGACGCCCAATCCGGCGCTGGCCATCCGTCCCGGCGAATGGGTGATGCCCTTCGGCGGGCCGGGCGGCGACCTGCAACCCCAGGCCCTGCTGCAGGTCTATCTGAACCGCACCGCCTTCGGGATGAGCATGCCGGAGGCGGTCGAGGCGCCCCGCTTCGTCACCCATAGCTTCCCCGGCAGCTTCGAGCCGCATGCCTACCACCCCGGCCGGCTGGATGTGGAGGAGCCGATCGGCCAGGAGGCCGGCGAGGTGCTGGCCGCCCTGGGCCACCAGATCCAGTGGCGTCCTGCGCTGTCGCTGAATACCGCCGGGGTCATGGCGATCAGCCGGCGCGAGGATGGGCTGTTGCAGGGCGGCGCCGACCCGCGCCGGGCCGCGCGCGTCATGGGTTGGTAGCGAATCGGTGGCCGATCAAGCGCCTGCTTGTATTTCATAAGGTAAAAGCTGAAACAGCCGGTGTCGTCCGATCCGGCAATTCCGCCGCGCCAAGGCGACCAAAGGGTTCACCCCGGCATGGTCTTCCGAGTCCTTCCCATTCTTCTCCTGGCCGGGTCGCTCGCGGCCTGCGGCTCCGACCCCGACACCACGGCGGCCGCCACCGGCCAGGGCGGCCAATCCAGCCTGGGCGGACCCGGTGGCGGTGCCGGCGGGGTCGGGGCGGGGCAGGGCGGCGTCAATGCCCGGCCGGGCAGCCAGGAAGAACTGGCCGCGACCATCGGCGACCGGGTCTTCTTCGTGACCGACAGCGCCAGCGTCGGGGCCGACCAGCGGCCGGTGCTCGACCGCCAGGCCGGCTGGCTGCAGCAATACCGCCAGGTGACCGTCACCATGGAAGGCCATTCCGACGAGCGCGGCACGCGGGAATACAACCTCGCCCTGTCCCAGCGCCGCGCCAACGCCGCCCGCGACATTCTGGTATCCCAGGGCGTCGCCGGGTCGCGGATCAGCGCCATCGGCTTCGGCAAGGACCGGCCGGCGTCGCTCGGCTCGGACGAGCAGTCCTGGGCGCAGAACCGCCGCGCCGTCACCGTCGTTCGGTAACGTTCGGGCGGTAAGGCTTGGGCGGTAAGGTTCGGGCGGTAGGCGCCGGGTTCCCTATTTGGGTGGCGAGACGGCGTGCTCCTTCAGGCTGACCCCGGTCACCGGGTCCAGCTCCCGCAGCAGCACGTCGTAGCTCCAGAGGCTGGCGAGGTGGCGCAGCACCTGCCGCGCTTCCTGCTCGTCCAGCAACCGGCCGGAATGCACCTTGTGTTCCAGCACCAGCCGCCGGTCGCCCGAGAGATCGACATCGACCACCTGGATATCCGGGTCGGTCCAGGCCGGGTCGTATTGCCTGGCCAGCGCCCGGCGCAGCCGCCGGTAGCCGCGCTCGTCATGCATGGCATCGACCCGCAGCGCCGGCTGCCTGTCGTCGTCCCGCAGGTGGAACAGCTTCAGCTTCCGCATCAGATGCGGGCTGAGGAATTGCAGGATGAAGCTCTCGTCGCGGAATTCGGCCCAGCCGTGCCGCAAGGTCGGCATCGGGTCGCCGCTGCCGGCGAAATCCGGGAACCAGGCGCGGTCCTCCTCGGTCGGCTCGCGGCAGATCCGCTCGATATCCTCCATCATGGCGAAGCCCAGCGCATAGGGGTTGATTCCCGAATAGCGCGGGTCGTCGAAATCCGGCTGCATGATGACGCTGGTATGCGAATGCAGCGCCTCCAGCAGCGCCCCATCGGTCAGCCGGCCTTCCGCATGCAGGGTATTCAGGATGCGGTGGTGGACGTAGGTGGCGCAGCCCTCGTTCATCATCTTGGTCTGGCGCTGCGGGTGGAAATACTGCGCAATATGGCGGACGATCCGGATGATCTCGCGCTGCCAAGCGGTCAGGCGCGGTGCCGATTTCTCCAGGAAGTACAGGATATTTTCCTGCGGCAATTGCAGCAGGGCGCGGCGCTTCTCGACATCCGAGGCGATGGTCAGGGTGCTGGCGCGCTCCGGCAGGGTGGACCAGAGCACGTTGTACATCTGCTCGTCATGTGCCCGGCGTTCGCGTTCGCGCTTTTCCTCCGAGCGCAGGTCGGGCGTGCGGCGGTGATGCCGGTGGACCCCGTAATTCATCAGCGCATGCGCCGAATCGAGCACCCGCTCGACCGCCGCCTCGCCGTATTTCTCCTCGCAATCCGCGACATAGCCCTTGGCGAATTCCAGGTAGTCCAGGATGCCCTTGGCATCCGTCCATTCCTTGAACAGCCGGTTGTTCTTGAAGAAGTGGTTATGCCCGAAGGCCGCATGGGCGATGACCAGCGCCTGCAAGGTGGCGGTGTTCTCCTCCATCACATACGAAAGGCAGGGGTCCGAGTTGATGACGATCTCATAGGCCAGGCCGCGCAGCCCCTTGCGGTACAGCGCCTCGTGATGGGCGAATTGCTTGCCGAAGGACCAGTGCCGGTAGAACAGCGGCAGGCCGGTGCTGGCATAGGCATCCAGCATCTGCTCGGCCGAGATGATCTCGATGCGGTTGGTATAGATATCGAGCCCCAGGTCGCGGGTCGCGATCTCCTGGCAGGCGTCGTGGATGCGCATCAGGGTGGTGAAATCCCAATCCGCTCCCTGGTAGAGCAGCAACGGGTCGGGGGTAACCGGCTCCGGCATGACGGGCGCGTTCATCCCTTCGCCTCCTCCAGCAAGCCGCGCTTGGCGAAGAGCTCCCGGAAGACCGGGAAGATCTCGCGCCGGTTGCGCACCTTCTTCATCGCCATGGGCGCCCCGGCCGAGACCAACTGCTCATAGGTCCGCCACAGATCGGTCGGACCG
>JAQGIA010000390.1 GCA_028291445.1 Belnapia sp. | reverse complement strand
TGGCGATGGAATCCTGCGCGCCGCTGCTCGAGGAGACCGACCGCCGCGCCCTGCTGTTCGATATCGGCGGCGGCAGCACCGAGATCGCCTGGATCCGGGTGCCGCCCTGGACCGGCCGCGTCAGCGGCGCCCCGGCCGCCGAGCTGATCGGCTATATCTCCCTGCCGCTCGGCGTCGTCACCCTGGCCGAGCGGGTCGGCGCCTCCTGCTTCACCGAGGAGGGTTTCCATGCGGTGGTCGAGGAAGTGGCCAACCACCTGCTGGCCTTCGACCGGGTGCATCGCATCGGCCAGGAAATCCGCGCCGGCGGCGTCCGCCTCATCGGCACCAGCGGCACGGTCACCACCCTCGCCGGGGTGGCACTGGCCCTGCCGCGCTATCGCCGCCCGCTGGTCGATGGCCGGACCCTGAACATGGATGTGGCCGACCAGGCGCTGGGCGACCTGTTCGCCCTCGGCCGCGCCGGGCTGGCGGCGCATCCCTGCGTCGGCCCGGAACGGGTGGATTTCGTGCTGCCCGGCTGCGCCGTCTATGCCGCCATCCGCCATGTCTGGCCGCTGCCGGCGCTGACCGTGGCCGACCGGGGGCTGCGCGAAGGCATGCTGCAACGGATGATGCGGGCCGACCGCTGGCCCGCCGCGGCGCGTCCCAATCCGCCGCGGCGGCCCGTGGGCTGAGGTTTCCTGCGCGCCGCTGCCGAGCCAGGTCGATTTCCGCGCCGGCTTCGGGTATCCCTGCCGCATGAAAAGCCCAACACCGGGCGGCCGCGGCCTCACCACCCGCCTGAAGACCGCGAAGAAACGCACCATCGGCAGCCAGCGCTGGCTGGAGCGGCAGCTCAACGACCCTTATGTCCGCGCCGCCCAGCAGCAGGGGCTGCGGTCGCGCGCCGCCTTCAAGCTCATCGAGCTGGATGAGAAGCACAAGCTGCTCAAGCCGGGCCTGCGCGTGGTCGACCTCGGCGCCGCCCCGGGCGGCTGGACCCAGGTGGTGGTGCAGAAGGGCGGCGTCCGCGTGGTGGCGCTCGACCTGCTGCCGATGGACCCGCTGCCCGGCGCCATCATCCTCCAGGGCGATTTCCAGGAGCCCGCCGCCGAACAGGCGGTGCTCGCCGCGCTCGACGGCCCGGCCGACCTGGTGCTGTCCGACATGGCGCCGAATACCACCGGGCATAATTCGACCGATCATCTTCGCATCATCGGACTCGCCGAATTGGCGCTGGATTTCGCCCTGAAGGTGCTCGCGCCGGGGGGCAGCTTCGTCGCCAAGGTCTTCCAGGGCGGCACCGAGAAGGGCCTGCTGGAACAGCTCAAGCGCAGCTTCGCCTCGGTGAAGCACGGCAAGCCCCCGGCCAGCCGCAAGGACAGCGCCGAGCTCTACGTCGTCGCCACCGGTTTCCGCGGCACCTGAGCATTCGCGGAAGGAGGCCTTCACCGTCGGAGTCGCAGGAAAATCCCTGGCGATTCCGAAGGGCGTTCCTTCGCAGATCCGATATTTCCACAGGCTCTGGCGGCGGCGTGCCGGAAGGGGGGCTTTACCCCGCCCGGCGCCGCACCGATATGAACGGTGCCGTACGGCAAGGAGACGTCCACCCATGCCGAACGGCCAAGCCTCGGTCAGCCTCGACCTCTGGTCCGCCCTGCACGCGGAGGCCCGGCGTA
Source organism: Belnapia sp. (assembly GCA_028291445.1). Lineage (GTDB taxonomy): Bacteria > Pseudomonadota > Alphaproteobacteria > Acetobacterales > Acetobacteraceae > Belnapia. Next base: position 3,924 of record JAQGIA010000390.1, on the reverse strand, counting down.
CCAGCGCCGCGGAGCCGATGCTGGGCTGCTTCCTGCACGCGACCATCCTCAGCCGCGCCAGCCTGGCCGAGGCGCTGGGCGGGGTGCTGGCGGACCGCCTGGCCGACCCGCTGTTCGGGACCGAGCGCCTGTCCGGCCTGATCGCCGAGGCCATGGCAGCCGAGCCCGGCATCGCCGCCGCCGCGCTGGCCGATCTCCGCGCCATCGGTGCCCGCGACCCGGCGGCGGCCGGCGGGCTGCTGACCCCCTTCCTCTATTACAAGGGCTTCCATGCCCTGCAGGCGCATCGCGTCGCCCATTGGCTCTGGGGCCAGGGCCGCGCGCCGCTGGCCTATTTCCTCCAGGCCCGGGTCGCCCGCACCCTGGCCATCGACATCCACCCGGCCGCCCGCTTCGGCCATGGCGTCTTCATCGACCATGGCACCGGCCTGGTGGTCGGCGAGACGGCGGTGGTCGGCAACGACGTCTCGATCCTGCAGGGGGTGACGCTCGGCGGCACCGGCAAGGAGACCGGGGACCGCCATCCCAAGGTGCGGGACGGCGTGCTGCTCGGCGCCGGCGCCAAGGTGCTGGGCAATGTCGTGATCGGCCGCGGCGCCAAGGTCGGTGCCGGCAGCGTGGTGCTGCGCGATGTCCCGCCCTGCGCGACAGTCGCCGGCGTGCCCGCGCGGGTGGTCGGCTGGTGTTCGGATGCGGTGCCGGCGCTGGCGATGAATCATGCCCTGCCGGCCGAATCCCTGCGGGACGGCATGCGCGACGGCCCGGGACGCTGAGCGGCCATCACCCTACCGCAATGCTCTCGTGCTGGACGTGGCGGAGCGCTTGGCGGTAAAGGGGGCCGCCAAGGTAGCGGATCGCCCGCCCCCGCGATGTCCCTCGCGTGAAAGGTCCCCCATGGCCCCCGAAGCTTTACCGGATACCGGCCCCCTGGCTCCCCAAGCCTTCGCCGCGCAGCCCTTCCGGCGTGCCATCACCATCGAGGAGGCCTATGCCTTCGACGATGTGCTGCTGGTCCCGGCCTATTCCGCCGTGCTGCCGCACCAGACCGATACCCGCACCCGGCTGACCCGCGAGATCTCGCTGCATATCCCGCTGGTCGCCGCGGCGATGGACACCGTCACCGAGGCGCCCATGGCCATCGCCATGGCCCAGGCCGGCGGCATCGGCGTGATCCACAAGAACATGACGCCCGAGGAACAGGCCGGCCAGGTCCGCCGGGTGAAGAAATTCGAAAGCGGCATGGTGGTGAACCCGGTCACCATCCACCCCGACCAGACGCTGGCCGATGTCCGCGCCCTGCAGGACCAGTACAAGATCAGCGGCATCCCGGTGGTCGAGCGCGGCAAGCCGGGTGAACCAGGGGGCCGCCTGGTCGGCATCATCACCAACCGCGACGTCCGATTCGCCACCGATCCCGGCACCCGGGTCTATGAGCTGATGACGCGGGACAACCTCATCATCGCCAATGGCGACATCTCGCCCGACCAGGCCCGCGCCCTGCTGCATCGCCACCGGATCGAGAAGCTGCTGGTGACCGACGAGGCCGGCCGCTGCATCGGCCTGATCACCGTGAAGGACATGGAAAAGACCCAGGCCAACCCCAATGCGGTGAAGGATGCGCTCGGGCGCCTCCGCGTCGCCGCCGCCACGGGGGTCGGCGAGGATGGCATGCGCCGGGTCGAGGCGCTGGTCGCCGCCGAGGTCGATGTCGTGGTGGTCGATACCGCGCATGGCCATTCCGGCGGCGTGCTGGCGGCGATCGAGCGGATCAAGCGCATGTCCAATGCGGTGCAGGTCGTCGCCGGCAACGTCGCCACGCCGGAAGGCGTGCTGGCGCTGATCGCCGCCGGCGCCGATGCGGTGAAGATCGGCATCGGCCCGGGCTCCATCTGCACCACCCGCATCGTCGCCGGCGTCGGCGTGCCGCAGTTGACCGCGGTGCTGGAATGCTCGGCGGCAGCGCGGGAGAAGGGCGTTCCGGCCATCGCCGACGGCGGCATCCGCACCTCGGGCGACATCGCCAAGGCGATCGCCGCCGGGGCCGATTGCGTGATGATGGGCAGCCTGTTCGCCGGCACGGACGAGGCGCCGGGCGAGGTCTTCCTGTACCAGGGCCGGTCGTACAAATCCTATCGCGGCATGGGCTCGCTGGGCGCCATGGCGCGCGGCTCGGCCGACCGTTATTTCCAGCAGGATGTGCAGGACCAGCTGAAATTGGTGCCCGAGGGCGTCGAGGGCCGGGTCGGCTACAAGGGTCCGGTCGGCAACGTGGTGCACCAGCTGGTCGGCGGGCTGCGCGCCGCCATGGGCTATACCGGCAATGCGACTATCGGCGAGATGCAGACCAATGCCCGCTTCCGCCGCATCACCGGCGCGGGCCTCCGCGAAAGCCACGTGCATGACGTGGCGATCACCCGGGAAGCGCCGAACTACCGCCAGGAGGGCTGAGGCGGGGGGTGCTCCCCCCGCCCCGGGTCAGGGCTGCATGTGGCTGCCGCCGCTCACCGTCATGTTCTCGCCGGTGATGTAGACCGCCGCGTTCGAGACCAGGAAGCAGATCAGCGGCGCCACCTCGGACGGCTCGGCATAGCGGTTCAGCGGAATGCGGGACATTGTCGTCTCGGCGAATTTGTCGCTGCGGATCACCTCGGTCATCGGCGTCACCACCGTGCCGAAGCCGACCGAATTGCAGCGGATGCCGTAGCGCGCCCATTCCCGCGCGCCGGTCATCGTCATGCCGAACAGCCCCGCCTTGGCCGCCGAGTAATTGACCTGGCCGATCGAGCCGCGCTTGCCGGCGGTGGAGCTGATGTTGACGATGCCGCCCGTGGTGCCCGCCGGCTGCGGCATGCTGGCCTTGGCGCGGTCGATCATGTGCCGGCCGGTGGCCTGCATCATCAGGTAGCAGCCGGTCAGGTTCACATCGATCACCGACTGCCACTGCTGCATGGTCATCTTGGCGAACATCGCCGGGCGGGTGATTCCGGCGTTGTTGACCAGCCCATGCACCGCGCCGAAGCGGGAGACGGCCTGGGTGACGCAGCTTTCGGAGAAGCCTTCCTCCGCCACGTTGCCCTGCACCGCCAGGATGCGCTTGGCATCCATGGTCGCGGCGGTGGCGGCCAGCGTCTCCGGGTTGCGCTCGACCAGCACGGCATTGCCGCCGAGGTCGAGCACCAGCTCGGTGATCGCCCGGCCGATGCCCTGGCCGGCGCCGGTCACGATGACGGTCCGCCCGGTGAGATCCATGGGATTGCGCATGTCGGTTTCCTCCCGCGGTGGATCCGCGTTGGCGGCAGTCTGCGCGGCGAGGCCGGGTCGGCCAAGGGGGGGGAGGCACCGCGAAGCCGCAACATGGCTGTCGCCGCAGGGGCCAGGCTGGCAGTGGCGTCGGGCCAGACCGGCCCTGGCCGTGCAGGGATTGCCCCATGCCCATCGGGACTTCTGCGGTCATCGTCGCCCGGCCGCAGATCCGGCTGCGCAATCAGGCCTAGGCCCGGGGGTTCTGCCTCCCCCGATGCCGCGGCATGGCGCGCCGGCACCGGCCTGGGCTAGACTGTTGGTCCCCCACACCGCCGGAGAATTATCATGCCCCGCGTGCGGGCTTCCCGCTTCCGTGGCTGTGTCCACGATGCGCCCGGCAGCATGCCCGGCGCCCATTATCGGCCGCGCCGCCCTGCTTCAGGTCCCCGGGCCAGGCCTTCGGGTCCGGTCCCCGTCGCCTGCCTGCACCGGGCGTCCGGCATTCGGGGTTTCATTCATGTCTTCGAATGCATGGCGCCCCCATGCTGCACCGGTTCCATGATCTTTTCCCATCCCGCCGCTTTGCCATTGGCCCTCGCATGACCCCCGCCGCCCGCCTCTCCGCCGCCATCGACCTGCTGATCGCGGTGGAATCCACGCCCCGCCGCCCGGCGGATGCCA
>JAQGIA010000381.1 GCA_028291445.1 Belnapia sp. | reverse complement strand
GATCGCCGCGTCGCGCACGTCGGTCGGGATGGCGATGGCCTCGCCGCCGGCTGCGGCGATCCGGTGCGCGGTCTCCTCGCCGCTGGCCTTGTCGAGTTCGGCGATCACCACCCGGGCGCCTTCGCGGGCGAATAATTCGGCGGTGGCGCGGCCGATGCCGGTGCCCGCGCCAGTGATGTAGGCGACCTTGCCTGCCAACCGTGCCATTGGATTTTTGCCTCCCGCTTTGGCGGGACTATGGCGGTGCCCGGCAGCGGGCGGCAAGCTGGGCCGGCATGCAGACCGTTTCCCATCGCCCTGGTGGCATTTTATCCGGCCGGCCGGGCCGGCTACCCCGATGCGGCCGAGTCGCGGACGCTGGCCAGGTGACCGAGTTGCAGCGGCCGCGCCCGCCCGGCCCCGGTCCGCGCCATGAGCCACGCCCCGATCCGCACGACGACCGCGCTCCACCCCGCCGCGCGGCTGACCGGTTTCAGCCAACGCCCTGAACCACCCACACCTGAACCATCCACAACAGCCATCAGCCGCGAGACTCTGCATGCAAGCCGTCACCAAACGGACCGGATGGGCGCTTGACGCGCTGAATTTCAGCCTCGCCGACGTACGGGATGGGCTGGGGCCGTATCTGGCGATCTACCTGCTGGCGGTGCACCAGTGGGACCAGGCGAGCATCGGCGTGGCGCTTTCGGCCTCGGCGATCGCCGGGTTGGTGGCGCAGACGCCGGGCGGGGCGCTGGTGGATGCGCTGCGGGCCAAGCGCGGGCTGGTGGTGGCGGCGGCGCTGGCGGTGACCTTCAGCTGCCTGGTGGTGCCGATGGTGACCGGCTTCTGGCCGGTGGTGCTGACCCAGGGACTGGCCGGCATCGCCCAATCGGTCTTCGCTCCGGCCATCGCCGCCATCACCCTCGGCGTCGTAGGCCGGGCCGCCTTCGCCCGGCGGACCGGGCGGAACGAATCCTTCAACCATGCCGGCAATGCCTTCGCCGCCGCCGCGGCCGGGGCATTGTCCTATCTGTTCGGCCCGATCGTGGTGTTCTGGCTGCTGGCCGGCATGGCGCTGGCCAGCATCGTCGCGGTGCTCGCCATCCCGGCCGAGGCCATCGACCATGACGTGGCACGCGGCCTCGATGCCGGGGCCACCCGGCAGGAGGGCGAGCCCTCGGCCTGGAGCGTGATGCTGGCCAACCGGCCGCTGCTGGTCTTCGCCGTCTGCGTGGTGCTGTTCCACTTCGCCAATGCGGCGATGCTGCCGTTGGTCGGCCAGAAGCTGGCGGCGCGGGATGCCAACCAGGGCACCGCGCTGATGTCGGTCTGCATCGTCGCGGCGCAGCTGGTGATGGTGCCGATGGCCATGCTGGCCGGTGCCAAGGCCGATACCTGGGGCCGCAAGCCGCTGTTTCTCGGCGGCTTCCTGGTGCTGGCGGCGCGCGGCGCGCTCTATACGCTGTCGGACGATCCCTATTGGCTGGTGGTGGTGCAAATGCTCGATGGCGTCGGCGCCGGCCTGTTCGGCGCGCTGTTCCCGGTCATCGTCGCCGACCTCACGCGCGGCTCCGGGCATTTCAACATCAGCCTGGGCGCCATCGCCACGGCACAAGGGATCGGCGCCAGCCTGAGCCAGGCGGCGGCGGGCTTCGTGGTGGTCGCCGCCGGGTATTCCGCCGCCTTCCTGGCGCTCGGCGGCATCGCCGCGCTGGGGGCGCTGCTGTTCCGGTGGCAGATGCCGGAAACCCGCCCCGGTACGGTGTCGGATAGCACCGCCCTGGCGCCGGCCTGATCGGCATGCCGGAGGAGTTTTCCCGCTTCGCCGCGGTGGCGATCTTCCTCGGCACCTATGCGGTGGTGGCGGTCGGGCGGGTGCCCCGGCTGCGGCTGGACCGCACCGGGGCCGCGGTGCTGGGCGCCGCGCTGATGATCGGCTGCGGCGCCCTGACCGAGGCGGAGGCCTTCGCCGCCGTCGACCTCGGCACCCTGGCGCTGCTGTTCGGGATGATGCTGCTGGTGGCCAACCTCCGGCTGGCCGGCTTCTTCCGACTGGTGACGGTGCAGGCGGCGGCGCGGGCGCGGCACCCCGCCACCCTGCTGGCAGCGGTGGTGCTGGTCAGCGGCGGGCTATCGGCGGTGCTGGTGAACGACACCGTCTGCCTGGCGGTGACGCCGCTGGTGGTGGCGCTCGCGCGGCATCTGCGGCGGGACCCGCTGCCCTATCTGCTGGCGGTCGCCATGGCGGCCAATGTAGGCAGCGCGGCGACCATCACCGGCAATCCGCAGAACATGCTGGTCGGCGGTTTCTCCGGCCTCGCCTGGGGGGAATTCGCCCTGGCGCTGGGGCCGGTCGCCGCGCTCGGGCTGGTCGCCACCTTCACGGTGATCCTGCTGCTGCACCCCGGCGAGTTCTTCGTCCGCGCGCTGCCGGCCCCCGAGCCGCTGCGGCCGCCGCGGCTGCACCGGCCGTTGGTGATTAAATCGGCGCTGGTCGCCACCGGCGTCATGGTCGCCTTCCTGGCCGGCGTTCCGGTGGCGGTGGCCAGCCTGCTCGGCGGCACGCTGCTGCTGCTGACCCGGCGGGTGAAGCCGGAGAAGCTGTGGCGCGAGGTCGACTGGCCGCTGCTGGCGCTGTTCGCCGGGCTGTTCGTGGTGGTGGCCGGGCTGGAGCACGCCATGCTGACGCCCGCGGTGCTGGCCGCCGCCGGCGCGCTGCACCTGGAGAACCCGCTGTCGCTGACGGTGGTCACCACCATCCTCTCCAGCCTGGTCAGCAACGTGCCGGCGGTGCTGGTGCTGAAGCCCTTCATCGAACCGCTGGCCGATCCCCCCAGGGCGTGGCTGATCGTCGCCATGGCCTCGACCATGGCCGGCAACCTGACCCTGGTCGGCTCGGTCGCCAACCTCATCGTGGCGCAGCGGGCGGCGGCGGATGGGGTGACCATCTCGTTCTGGCGCTACGCCCGGACCGGGGTGCCGGTGACCTTGGCGACGCTGGCGATCGGCTTATGGTTACGCTGACGCAGGGAAAGGCCGAAGCCATGGCGAGGAAGCTCTACGAGTTGTGCGGCACCGACCCGGCACGGCGCTTCAGCCCCTATTGCTGGCGCAGCCGGATGGCCCTCGCCCACAAGGGTCTGGAGGCCGAGGTGGTGCCCTGGCGCTTCACCGATGCCGCCGCCCTGGCCTTCGCCCGCTACGACAAGGTGCCGGTGCTGGTCGATGGCGACCGTGTGGTGACCGACAGCTGGGCCATCGCCACCTACCTGGAGGAGGCCTATCCGGAGGCGCCCCGGCTGTTCCAGGGCCCGCCCGAGAGCCAGCGCTTCATCGTGGCCTGGAGCGATGCGGTGCTGATGCCGGCGCTGGCCCGGCTGATCGTCTCCGACATCCCGCCGCTGCTGGGGCCGGAGGCCGGCTATTTCATCGCAAGCCGGGAGCAGCGCTTCGGCATGCCGCTCGCCGCCGTCACCGCGGGGCGCGAGGCGAAGCTGCCGGAATTCCGCGCCTTGCTGCATCCGCTGCGGATGGTGCTCCGGGGCCAGGACTTCCTCGGCGGCGCGGTGCCCGACTACGGCGACTGCGCCGTCTTCGGCACCTTGATGTGGCCGCGCAGCGTCAGCCCCTTGCCGCTGCTCGAACCGGGTGACCCGGTGCATGCCTGGCGGGAACGGATGCTGGACCTGCATGGCGGCCTGGCCCGCACCGCGCCCAGCTTCGGCGGCTGAACCACCATCAGGCCGGCGGCGCCGCGCAGGTGGCGGTACCCGCTGTTGTGCCCGTCGCTGCGCCGGGGTCGCGCAGGAAGGCCAGGGTTTCGGCCAGCACCGGCGCGGTGAAGCGCAGCGGCCCGGCGAAGGCGCCGATGGTCAGCACATGGCCGATGCCGGGATAGGCGCTGGTGGACACGGACCCGCCCACGGTCCGCTGCGCGGCTGCCAGCCGCGCGGTATTGGCGGGATCGACCACCCGGTCGGCGCAGCCGGTGGCGAGGAAGATCGGCGGCGCCTCGGCATTGACGTAGCGGATCGGCTGGGTCGCCGGCCGCTCCGCCTCCGGCCCGAAGATGGTCCGCAGGGTCGGGCTTTGCAGCGGCAGGAAGTCATAGGGGCCGGACAGGCCGATCATCCCGGCCAGGTCGCGCCCGGGCCGCAGCCCCACCGCACCGAGCCAGCGCGGATCGAGCGCCAGCATGGCGGCAATATAGGCGCCGGCCGAATGCCCCATCACGAAGACGCGGCCCTCCGGCGCCAGACTGTCATGCGCCCAGCGGACCGCCAGCGCGCCATCCTCGACGAAACCCGGGTAGCGCACCGCGGGATAGAGCCGGTAGCCGGCGACGGCCACCGTAACGCCCCGCCGCGCCAGCGCCGTGCCGAGGAAACGGTAGCCGCCCGGCGTGCCGCTCTCCCAGCCGCCGCCATGGAAAAACACGACGATGGGCGCCCCGGACTCCGGCGGCTCCGGGGAATAAAGGTCGAGCCGCTGCCCAGGCTCCGCCCCATAGGCGATATCCCGGCGGACCGAGACGCCGGCGTCGGAGGCCAGGCCGTTCAGCACATCGGCGCCCGAGCAGCCGCCGAGTGCTCCGCCCAGCAGCAGCGCAATCACCCGTCCCAGCCTGCCCATGCCGATCCTCCGCCCGGTTCTACGCAGGGCAGGGGGGATTGGATGCACCGCGCCTCAAGGTGGCGGCAGCACCACATCCAGCCGGGCAAGCCAATGCGCCAGCCGGGCCTTGTTCACCCCGAAATCGTAATGGCCGTACCGGCTGGAGGAATGCAGCACCAGCGTGCTGGCCGCATCGCCCGCGGCGGTGACCCGCAGCAGCACCACATCGGGGAAGCCGATCACCCGGCTGCGGACCACATAGGCGGCCTCCAGCCGTTCGGGATGGCGGTCGAGAGGGAAGCTGCGGGGCTCGGTGGCGGCGACGGCGGTGATGGCGGCGAATAGCTGCGCCGCCGGCACCGGATAGGGCCGCGTGACGATATCCGGCGCCGGGCGGGTACCGGCCGGGGCGGCGATGGCGGTATGCGGGCCGCTCAGCCCGGCCTGCTCCAGCGCGCCGGGCGGCGGCGGGGCGATGCCTTCGGCCCCCTCGCCGAAGCAGGCCGCGAGCAGCAGCAGCGGCAGCAGGCGCAGGATGGCGCGCATCAGAGGCGTCGGAGCTTCTGCAGGCAGCGCAGCCCCTCGGGCGGCCCGGCCTCGCCCGGATGGTAGCGGCCCCAGGCGGTAACGGCGACCTCGGCCACGTAGATGTCGCCATGGCTGTCCACCGCGATGCCATGCGGCGACAGGAATTGCCCTGGCGCCTCGCCCAGCTCGCCGAAGCGCGAAAGCAGCTCGCCTTCGTGCGAGAGCACGCTGATCCGCGGCCCGAGGTTCGGCGCCTTGATGTTCACCGGCAGCGCCGGGCCGAGCTCGCCCACGTAGCAGACCGGGCAGCGCCCCTTGCCGAGGAAGATCGAGCAGGGCCGGTGCAGGTTGTTCCACTGCCGCAGGTAGCGCCCGTCGCCATCGAAGATCTGGATGCGATGGCTTTCCCGATCCGCCACATAGACCAGCCCTTCCGGGTCGCAGGCGATGTTGTGCGGCAGGTTGAACTGGCCCGGCTCGGTGCCCGAGCTGCCCCAGGAGAACAGGTGCTTCCCCGCGGCGGAGAATTTATGCACCTGGGCATTGCCGTAGCCGTCCGAGACGTAGACGTCGCCTTCGGGCGAGAGCGCGGTATGGGTGCAGCGGTTGAAGGGCAGGCCGCCCATGTAGGGCGAGGGCCGGCCGGGGATGCCGATGGTCTGCAGGACCCTGCCGTCCAGCGTGCAGCGGCGCACCGTATGGTCGCCGTCATCGGTGCACCAGAGCGTGTCGTCCGGCCCCATGTGCAGGCCATGCGCCCGGGTGAACAGCCCCTGGCCCCAGGCGTGCAGGAAGTTGCCGTCGCGGTCGAAGACCACCATCGGGTCGGTGCCGCGGTGGAAGGCATAGACCCGGTCCTGGCTGTCGATCGCCACGGCGGCGACGTCGCGCAGGATGCGGCCGGCGGGCATGCTGCCCCAATCGGCGACCGCCTCGTAGCGATAGGCCGCCTGGCCGCCCATCGGGGTTCCCTGATCGTCAGCCATGATGCCGTTCCTCCACAGGCCGGTTCCTCCGCAGGCCGATTCTTCCGCAGGCCGGAAGGCTGGAACGCTTCGTCCCGCCTGTCGAGCGGCCGCTTGTGGCCCCAGGTCTGCATTCGGGGCTTCGCGCTTCGGGCTTTGCGGTTGGGTTGCCGGAGATGTATGCAAGTACCGTGCGCGCAATCATCCTTTTCGGCTCCCTCGGGGCCCTTCTCGCCGGGTCCCTCCTCGCCGCTCCGCCGGGTTGGGCGCAGGCTTCCCCCCAACGGCAGGCTTCTTCCCAAGGAATGCCCTCGGGCATGCCCGCCGCGTGGCAGGACCAGGCGGCGCTGCTGCGCCTGGCCGATCGGCTGCGCCGGCTGGAGGAGGATGGGCTGGACCCGCGCGCCTATGCCATCCCCGCCGATGCCCTGGCCGCGAACGATCCCGCCGGCTGGCGCGCCGCGCTGCACCGGGCGGCGCAGGCGGCGTTGGGCGAATTGCTGCACGGCCGGATCGCCGAACTGCCGAACCGGGCCGACCTGCGGCGCGATATCGGCGCGGTGCCGCTCGGCCCTTGGATGACGCAGCTCGCCACCGCCGCCGAACCGGCCACGGTGCTGGACCGCGCCGCGCTGCTGCCGCCCGGGGCCGCGGTGCTGAAGCGGGCGCTGGCCGCCGCCCGCGCCCGGGTCGCCGCCGGTGGCTATCCGCCGGTGCCCACCGCCGGGCTGGAGACGCTGGAACCCGGCGCCTTCGATCCGCTGCGGGTGCCGGCGCTGCGCGCCCGGCTGGCGGCGACCGACCCGCTGCTGGCCGCCGGCCTGGCCCAGCCTGGCCCGGCCGTGGAAGGCGATGGGCTGGCCTATGACGAGGCGCTGGTTGCCGCGGTGCGCCGTTTCCAGGCCGGCGAAGGCCTGGAGGCGGATGGCCGCATCGGCCGGCTGACCTTCGCCGCGCTGAACCGCCCGGCCGAAGT
>JAQGIA010000375.1 GCA_028291445.1 Belnapia sp. | reverse complement strand
CCTGTCCAGCGTCACCGCCCCGGCCCGCCCGGTCGGCCTCGCCGCACTGGCCGCCCGCGCGCCGGCCGAGTTGGTCCCGCGCACGGCGCAGGTGGATACGGGAACCCTCGGATGAACCCCGATGTCATCGTCGTCGGCGGTGGGCTGCACGGCATGTCGGCCGCGCTGCATATCGCCAGGCGCGGCCGCAGCGTGCTGGTGCTGGAAAAGGACCGCGTCGCCGCCCATGCCTCTTCCTTTTCGGCGGGGGGCGTCCGCACCCTGGGCCGCCATCCGGCCGAAGTGCCGCTGGCGGTCGAATCCCTGGCCCTGTGGCACCGGATCGCCGAGCTGGTCGGCGACGAGTGCGACTTCCACGAAACCGGCCATGTGAAGGTGGCCGGGACCGCCGCCGAGCTGGCCGAGCTGGAAGCCCGCGCCGCCACCATGCACGCCGCCGGCTGGGAGCATGAGGATGTCATCGACGCCGCCGAATTGCGCCGCGTGCTGCCCGCCGTCGCGCCGCATGCGGTGGGTGGGCTGATCGCCCGGCGCAACGGCTTCGCCCGGCCCTACCGCACCACGCTCGCCTTCCAGCGCGCCGCGGAGGCCGCCGGCGCCGTGGTGCGGGAAGGCGCCGGCGTCGTCGGGCTGGAGCGCCGCGACGGGCTGTGGGAGCTGCGCTGCACCGATGGCAGCCGCCATGCCGCGCCGGTCCTGGTCAATGCCGCCGGTGCCTGGGGCGCCCGGCTGGCGCGCTCGGTCGGCGAGGAGATCCCGCTCGGCTTCAATGCCTTCATGATGATCTATACCTCGGCGCTGCCGGCCTTCGTGACGCCGGTGGTCGGGCTGACCGGCCGGCCGCTGTCCTTCAAGCAGGCCGAGACCGGCCATGTGATGATCGGCGGCGGGCATAAGGGAAGCGGCGACCTCGATACCGGCGCGGTGGCGCTCGACATGGAGCGGCTGGCCTTCTCGGCGCGGACGGCGCTGGAGATCTTCCCCATCCTCAAGGACGCCCGGATGGTGCATGCCTGGGCCGGCATCGAGGGCGTGCTGCCGGATGAAATCCCGGTGATCGGCCTGTCCCGCGTGGTGCCGGACCTGGTGCATGCCTTCGGTTTCTGCGGCCATGGCTTCGAGCTTGGCCCGGTCATGGGCGGCATCGTCGCGCAACTCGCGTTGGATGGCGCCACCAACATGCCGATCGCGCCTTTCGCCCCGGACCGCTTCGGCACGGCCGCCGCCGCCGGTCCCGGCGCCCTGTTGCAGCCGGCCGGATAGGCCGGCAACCATACGGAACGCCATCCTCGGCACCGGCGGCATCGGTCTCGGCGTCGCGGCCGTCGGTTCGCCGGCCTGACGCTGAACGAGTGGCACAGGCTGGTCACCTGAGGGGATGCCACTCGCATGGGAACGCTGAACTACATTGCCCGGCGCCTGTTCTTTTCCGCCTGCCTGACCCTGGGCGGCGTCAACGTCATCCTGTTCGCCATGATCAACGCCATCGGCAATCCGATCGAGATCCTGCTCGTCGACCGGCCCGGCATGACCGATGAGATCATCGACGCGGTGACCAAATACTACGGCCTCGACGGCAGCGTGGCCGGCCGCTACTTCACTTGGCTCTAGAAGATCCTGCGGCTCGATTTCGGCACCAGCATCATCTAAAACCAGCCGGTCGGCGACATGCCCTGGACCTCCGGGCTGGAGACGCTGAAGATCCAGCTGCCGGGTATCCTGCTGGCGCTCGGCATCGCCGTGCTGGAGGCGACGCAGTAGTACAGCCGCACCAATTTCACCGTCATCGCCGGTGCCATGCTGGGCCATTCGCTACCCGGCTTCTTCACCGGCATCCTGCTGATCCTGGTCTTCTCCTACTGGCTCGGCGTGCTGCCCTTCTACGGCGCCGATTCCACCCGCAACATGCTGTGGGACAGCGAGCTGGCTGACGGGCTCTGGCACATGGTGCTGTCGGTAGGGATGCTGGTGATCTTCAATACCGCGACCCTGACCTGATGCGCTCCTCGCTGGTCGATTTGCTGCGGCAGGATTTCATCAACGCGGCGCTGGCCTCCGGCCTGCCGAAACGCCGCGTGATCTTCGGCCATGCGTTGCGCAATGCCTTCATTCCGGTGCTCACCTACCTTGGGATATTGTTCGGGCTAATGCTGGGGACTGCACAGTGGCCGGGACGGTCTTCACTTGGCCCGGCCTCGGCGCGCTCTACATCATGGCGATCCAGCAGCTCGACTATCCGCTGATCATGGGGAAGACGATGGTGATCACCGTCATGCTCGTCGGCGTCACCTTGCTGACCGATATCGCCTATGTCGTCATCGATCCACGCATCCGGCTTGGCTGATGGACGGCAGCATCCTCGCCGCGCCACCGCGGCCGCCTGGCATCTGGCGCCAGGGCTGGTACCGCTTCCGCCGCAGCCGGGGCGGCATACTGGGGCTGGCGCTGGTCGGGCTGGTGGTGGCGGTGGCGCTGAGCTGCTTCCTCCTGGCCCCTGGCCCCTGGCCCCTGGCCCCTGGCCCCTGCGACCCGAACGACCAATCGGCCATGCTGCGCGGCGCATCCCGTGAGCCGGCGGCAGAGACCTTGAAGGTCGCATCCCCTATCGCGGGTCGCGGGGTCCGCTGCACCTGCTGATCGACAGCACCGGCACCAAGGTCGAGGGCGAAGGGGAGTGGAACGCGCGCCAACACGGCGGCGCCAAACGCCGGGTCTGGCGAAAGATACACATCGGGGTTGACGAGCAGACGTTGGAAATCCGCGCGGCGGAGTTCACCACCAGCGATGTGGGGGACGCACCGATGTTGCCCGGCTTCTCGATCAGCTCCCGCCTGACCAGGAGATCGCAAGTGTCACCGCTGACGGCGCCTTCGACACGTGCAAGTGCCACGACGCCATCGCCGCCTGCGGCGCCGTGATCATACCGCCCCGAAAGAATGGCAAACCCTGGCAGGCCGATGGCGCCGGGAGATCGCACGAAATGAAGCCCTCCGTGC
>JAQGIA010000361.1 GCA_028291445.1 Belnapia sp. | reverse complement strand
CCGCAGGAGGCTCTCGACGAAGCCGGTCGTCTGGCGCAGCGCCATGCCGAACAGCACCTTCATGGTCAGGCAGGTCTGGACGGCAGCATCGCTGTAGACAGGTTGTCGGCCCCGCTTACCGGTCGGCACGGCTTCCCAGGTCATCTCTTGATCGAACCAGATCGTCAGCGAGCCGCGTCGCTTGAGCCCTTCGTTGTAGGCGGGCCAGTTCCTGGTCTTGTAGGTCGGCCGTGTCGGTCTGCTAATGCCCACCAGCTATCACGCTGGATTCACGAGCTGAATCCCCCTCGGGCCATTTGTGCAACAGAGCTGCGGAGCGGCCTTCGCGGTATGATCGGCCCGGTGGCACCGCCCACCCCCGGGCCGCTCATGGACCGGATGCCGGAGACCGCCGCGTGAGCCTGGATATGACCGCGCCAGCGGCTGGGAATATTGCCGCGCCTGCGGCTGGGGATATCGCCGCGCCTGCGGCTGGGGACCGGGTCGTCTTCTCGGTTCTCTACAATGAATCGGCCGAGTTCCTGGGCCGGCTGACGGATAATTTCCTGGCCCATACCGGGCCGGAGGCGGTGCTGGTGCTGAACCTGCCTGCCGCCGCGCCGGGCGAGCCCTTGCCGGTGATCCCGCCGGCGGCGGCGGGGCGGGTCTTCGCCATCCGCGGCACGGTGGCGCGACGGAAGCTGGGGCACACCCTGCTGGCCGGGCATCTGGAGGCCTTCGGCTTCGCCCAGGAAAAGCTCGGCGCCTTCGGGCATTTCTGCCCGCTCGCCTCGAACAGCCTGATGGTGCGGCGCTTCGACCGGGCGGCGGCGCTGCGCCTGCTGGCGGAAACCCGCCTGGTGCCGCAGATCGACCTGGCCGATCCGCCGGACATGTGGTGGTGGCCCTTCATCCGGCGCAATCCCCGCGTCATCCGCAGCCTGGCGGAGGATTGGGGCATCACCCGCAGCCTGGGCAGCCAGATCGAGGGGCTGTTCGCCGCGCGGGCGGATTGGGGGCTGCTGCATGCCCGCTTCGCCGATGTGCTGGCGCTCGGCGGGCTGATGGAACCGGCGGATGTCTTCCCGCTGGAGGAGGTGCTGCCGGTGGCGGTCTTCCTGAACCATGGCTCCGGCCACTACATCAATATCTGCCACGTCCACTGGACGCGGCCGGATGGCGGCAAGGTGACGGTCGGCGACCTGCTGGACCTGGCAGCGGACCATCCGCCGCATATCTGCGCCATGAAATGGTTCGACCGCAGCGGCGATGCGCCGCCAACCGCCGCGGTGACGGAGGCCTGGAGCCTCGGCCTGCTCGCGGCGCTGGGCGAGGCCGATGCCAACCAGCGGTTGGGTCAAAGGCTGCTGCTGGAGCAATTCACCGCCGCCTTGCGGACGCGGGAGGTCTTCACATCCTTTGGCGAGGCCTGGGGGGAGGCGGGATTCGGCTTCGGGCCGGACGTGCTGGCGGTGCGGGGCGGCCGGCTGGCGATCCCGACCGGGGCGGTACCGGCGGAGGCCGCCTACCTGTACCTGGCCGAAACGGGGGAGCCGGTGACGGTGACGCTGGAGGTGGCACCCGGGCCGGCAACACGGGTGCGGCTCGGCTGCCACGCGATGGCGGATGGGCTGGAGGCATCCTCCGGGCGGGTGGTGGGCCATCTCTACCTCAGCCCGCTGCGCGATACTGGGCATTGGACCTGCCGGCTGCGGCTGGCGCCGGCGGGGGAGGCGGCGATTGGCCATGTCACCCTGGCGGCGGGCGGGCGCTACCAGCCCATCCGGCCGCATCACGCGACGGCGGCGGACGGCTGGTGCGAATACTACTTCCGCTGCGGCGATGCGCCGGTCGAGGGGCAGGTATGGTTCGGCCTGCCCCTGCTGGCGGGGGTGGAGTACCAGGTGCTGCTGGATCTGATCGGCTAGAAAGCATTCCGTTCGAGAGGCCTCACGGAATGCTCTCAAATCCGTTGTTCCAGCGAGCCGATTACCCCTGCCGGATGACGTCATCCGTTCGGGGTTTTTCCCAGGTTGTTGCTTTGTCGCGTGATTAACGTCCTTCGGCGCTGCGCCTCGGACGATCGCGCGCTACCGGTCGGGCAGCCAGATCTCCAGGGTCTGCGGCGCCGGGGTCGGCTCGAAGCTGCGGAAGTCCTGGATCGTCCAGCCGCGTCCGAGCCGGCCGGCAAGCCGGGCCGCGGTGGCGGCATCCTCGCCATGGAAGTAGCGCACCACGCGTTGCGACGGCGTGCTGGCCACCGGGCGCAGCTCGGTCAGGTCGAAGCCGGCCTCCCGCAAGGTGCCGGCGAGGCTGGCCGCGGTTTCGGCCGCGGCGCTGGAACCGGCGCGGAGATGGACGAAGACCCGGGGCTGGCTGCTGCCAGCCGCCGCCTCGGCCCGCGGCGGCCGGAGGCTGGTGCTGGCAGGTGGGCTGGCAGGTGGGTTGGCCAGCGGGCTGGCTGATGGGCCGGGTTGCTGGCTGACCGGGGCTGGCGCGGATAGTTCACGCCGGGCCATCGCCAGGTCGCGGCGCAGGCCGGCGACCTCGGCCGCTGCCTGGCTGCGGGCCTGGAGGATGTCATCGAGCCTCGCCTGCTCGGTCGCCACCGCGGCGCGCAGGGTGGCGAGCCGACCGGCCAGTTGTTCCGCCACCAGTTGTTCCGCCGGTTGGGATGCCGGGTCCTGCACGGGCGCGGACATGGCTGTGGGCGCCGGTGCAACGGCTGTGACGGGCGCAGCAGCGGTGCTGGCGGCGGGCGTGACCGGCTGACGCAGGCTGAGGCCGAGCACCAGCCCGCCGCCCAGCCCGGCCACGCCCAGGGCAAGGCCGGCCAGCAGCCGCCGGCCCGACCGCCGAGGCGGCCGCAGCAGCGGCGGGGCAGGGGAACGCTTGTCCATGCGGTACGAGGAGCCTCGACCCGGGATGGCTTGGCCAGCGATGCCCAGGCCCGGGCGCCAGGCCCGGTTTTCACCCTGGTTCACGCCGGTTTGGCCGAAGCCCGGCTGGTCCGGACCCGTGCGGTCCAAGCCTGCCTGGTCCGCCCCCCTTGGATACGCGCTCAGTGCCGTTCGGCGCCGTCGACGGCCAGCGCCACGGGCGCGGCGGCCGGGGGATGCTCGGCCATGCTCTGGGCGGCCAGGGCACGGGCCATCTGGCTCAGCGCCTCCTGATGCTTCTCATTGTCGATCAGGGCGAAATTCCGGGCCAGTTCCAGGCACATGCGCTGGCGCGGCGAAATCTCGCTCGGCTCGACGTCGTCGTTAAGGCCCTCGAAGAACCAGGACACGGCGACCGCCAGGACCTGGGCGATCTCGAACAGCCGGCCGGCGGAGATGCGATTCAGGCCGCGCTCGTATTTGTGAGCCTGCTGGTAGGTTACGCCGATCATCTTGGCGAGTTGTTGCTGGGACAGGCCCATCATGACCCGCCTTTCGCGGATACGAGCGCCGACGTGCCGATCCGCCGCATTGGCACGCTGGCCAATTTTAGTCGGTCCGGCGGTCGGCGTATCCGTCTCTGGATGTGGCGGCATGTCTTATCCCTTGGGGCGATGAAGTCTCACCTTGGGCAATGCCGTCGCATGGATGCTGTTCCACCGACTGGCGTGACGAACGCGTGATGGAACCAGGCGGCTTTGATTCACCCTCCGCGCGAAGATTCCGGCTTGGCTCGCTGCGCTTCGACCAATTGCTGGCGCAGGGATTCAACCTCCGCTTTCAGTGACTCGATGGTCGGTGGCGTTTCCGGCGCACGGAAGGGGGCGAAAAGGCTCATTGCCCGTTCCATCATCGCCATGTTTTGCTTGCTCACTTCCTCGATGGTGGGGAAGGGCAGCAGGCCGCCGATGGCCTGTTCCATCGACCGGCGCATCTGCACCTGCTGGCGGGCGAAACCGTTCATCGCCACATCCAGGTAGCGCGGCAGCACGGTCTGCAGGCTGTCCCCATAGAAGCCGATCAGGTGGCGGAGGAAGCTTTCGGGCAGCAGGTTGCGGCCCTTCGATTCCTCCTCGACGATGATCTGGGTCAGCACGGAGCGGGTGATGTCGTCGCCCGATTTCGCATCATAGACCACGAAGTCGCGGCCCTGGCGGACCATGCCGGCCAAGTCTTCCAGAGTGACGTAGCTGGAAGATTCAGTGTTGTAGAGGCGGCGGTTGGCGTATTTCTTGACCACCACGGGCTGCGCCGGTGGCGCCGAAGACGCATCGTTCGCAGGTTCGGCGCGGGTATTGCTTTCGGCCATGGCGTTTCCGATGCAGTTATTGGCGTGACAGGGGATCAACCTAGCACGGCGCAATGGCGGGCACGGAAGCAGGTTTTTGCGTTGCACCACCAGGCAGCGCGGAGCACCACCGGCCGCGCGGGCGTGGCGGCGGCGATGGATGGAATGGGACGCTGGTGCGGTGACGGATACGGTGGCGGGCGGCGGCGATCCCGCGTTGGATCGGCTGGCGGAGGAATGGATCGGGCTGTGGCAGGACGAGATTGCGGCAATGGCTGCCGATCCCGATATGGCCGCCGTCTGGCGCCATGCGATGGCGGC
>JAQGIA010000567.1 GCA_028291445.1 Belnapia sp. | reverse complement strand
TTGTCCATCGCATCCATGTGCTGGGCGTACAGCGGGATGCCCGAGGCTTCGAGGTTCGGGGCCATGTGGCGGAAGCTGTCGCGCAGCCGGCGGATGGCGGTGAACAGCCCGAGCCCGCCGCCGCCCGAGGCCTGGAACAGCGCCTGCATCGCCGCCGCAACCTGGCCGGAGCGGGTCTTGTCCACGTCGGTCACGACGAAGGCCCTGGTATTGGTGGCATAATCGAACGGCGAGGCGACGGCGGCGCGGATCGCCGGCATCGCCAGGTGGCTGGCGCCGGTGCGGGCCTCGGCCGCGGTCCAGGCGGCTTCCTGGTCCTCGGCGAGGCCGGCATCGCGCAGGGTGGCGGAGGTGATGAGCAGCCCATGCGCCGGGGCGGCGACGTTCAGCGCGAAGGGCGTGGTCGGGTCCAGCCAGTGTCGGTGCAGGCCGGCATCCACCTCGCGGCCCTCGCGGCGGGTCAGCGCCAGCCAATCGACGAAGGTGCGGCGCTCGCCAGGGACCGGCGGCGCGACGCGCAGCGCCTGCAGCATGCCCTGCCAGGCCGCCAGCGGGATCAGGGCGCGGCGCTCGATGCCCTTGGCCGCGGTTTCAAGCCGGATGCGGTCGGCGGTCTCCAGCTCCTCGACCTCATCCTCCAGCCGGGCCTTCAGCTTCTCGCAAAGCCCGGTGAGCGGCTCGGCGATGCGCTTCAGCGCGCGTTCGAGGGCCTCGGCCGCTTCGGGCAGGTCCTCGCCGAGGGGGAAGAGGTCGCATTGCGCGTCATAGACCCCCTCCTCATCCGGCGCCCGGGCCAGGACCTGGCGGCGGATGGCGCGGAGGAAGATCTCGGTCGGATTGGCCAGGCGCTCGGCGGCCGCCTCATTGGCCGGCTCGCGCGGTTCCTCCGACAGCCGGGTGACCCAGCCGAGGCCGGGCAGGGCGCGGGCGGCCTGCAAGGCGGCCTCCATCGGCGCCAGCAGCTCGGGGATGTCGCCGGCCAGATCCTCGATGCGGCGGCGAAGGCCGCGGGCGCGGCTGCGGCCACCCTCGGCGCCCAGCAGCCAGCGGCGCAGCTCGGCCGTCTCGGCGCCGCAGAGCGCTGCCGAGAAAGCGGCGTCGGCCGCATCGAACAGGTGATGTCCTTCGTCGAAGACGTAGCGCAGCGGCCGGGCATCCTCCGCCCCGCCCATCGCCGCCTGGACCATGACCAGCGCATGATTGGCGACCACCAGCGTCGCGGTACGGGCGCGGCGGATGGAATGCTCGACGTAGCATTGCTTGTAGCGCGGGCAGGCGGAGCGGATGCATTCGCCGCGCCGGTCGGCCAGCGGCCAGATGGCGGCGGGACCGTAAAGCTCGGTGACCCAGCCGGGGAAATCGCCGGCCATCAGGTCGCCGTCCTTGGTCGCCAGCGCCCAGCGGGCGACCAGCCCAAGCGGCACCGCCATGTCCGGATGCCCGGCCTGGCCGATCATTTCTTCCAGATTGAGCAGGCAGAGGTAGTTCTCCCGCCCCTTGCGGACCACCACCCGGCGCCGCCTTTCCTCCGGATCGGGATAAAGCCGCCCCAGCTCCTGGTCGATCTGCCGCTGCAGGTTACGGGTGAAGGTGCTGATCCAGACCGGGGCGCCGTTGCGCTCGGCCCAGAGGCTGGCCGGGGCGATGTAGCCCAGGGTCTTGCCGGTCCCGGTTCCGGCTTCGGCCAGGATGACATGCGGGGCGCCCTTGTCCGCGCGCGGGGCGAAGGCGCCGCTGGCGGCGGAGGCGTAGTCGGCCTGCTGCGGCCGCTGCTCCGCATCGTCGCCCAGGATATGGGCGAGGCGGGTGCGGGCCTCGTTCGGGGTGACGTCGAAGCTGCCGGCGGGCTGGGCCGGGCCGGGGTCCTCCCATTCGGGCAGCCGGCGCCAGACCTTGTAGGGGTCGAGCGAGGGGCGCTGCTCGGCGCTGCCCAAAGCCGCGATGACCGAGGCGGCCCAGGGCCAGCCGGCGGCCTTCTCCAGATGCGCCGCCAGCATCGCCGCGTCGCGGTTCAGCGACAGCCCGCGCCCGGCCGCCAGGTGGCGCAGCAGGATGGTCGCCATCTCGGGCAGCAGGGCGGCGGCGGCGGCGTCATCGGCCGGGGGCGGCAGGTCGAGCGCCATGGCGAGGCCGCGCGGCGTCGGCGCGGCGGGCCGGGCGGGCATGCAGAAGGCAAACAGCTCCAGCAGGTCGAAGGCGGCATCGAAGCGCGGCAGGTCGAGCCGGCGAGCGGTGGCCTGGCCATGCACCAGCAGCGGCGGGGTGCCGCCCAGGGTCCGGCCCAGCGCGGCCGAGGGGATGCTCAGCAATTCGCCATCCGGGGTCAGCAGGGTGGCGCGGCCCAGGCCGGCGATCAGCGCCGGCGCATCGGGCAGCAGCAGGCGGGGCGGCCCGGATCGGGGCCCAGTGGATCGAGGCGCTGTGGATCGGGGCGGGAATTCTGGCATCGGCGGCAGCATAGGTGCCGCCGATGCCGGGGGGAACAGATGTTCCGGATGGTACCGCCTTAGGCCGCGAGGAAGCGCCGCGCCCCTTCGGCCAATACCTCCAGGCCGAGGGCCAGATCCTCCCGCTTGGTATCCTCCGCCCAATGGTGGCTGATGCCGCCGATCGAGGGAACGAACAGCATCGCCACGGGCAGGACGCGGGCGAGGATCTGGCTGTCGTGGATCGCCCCGCTCGGCATCCGCTGCCAGGCGCCGGGTGCCAGGGTCTCGGCCGCCCCGGCCAGGGCCTCCAGCATGGCGGGGTCGCAGGGGGCGGGAGCGGAATGGCCGATCGGCTCCAGCATCGCCGGGCAGCGCTCCCGCCGGTTGCTTTCCTGCACCAGTCGATGGAGGCCTTCCTCCATCCGGGCCATCACCTCGGGCGAGAGGTCGCGGAAGGAGAAGGCGACCTCGGCCCGGCCGGGGATGATCTGCGGCGCATTCGGCTCCAGCACGATGCGGCCGGCGGTCCAGACGCTGCGCGGGCCGCAGAGCCTGGGGAACTCCGTGTCGATCGCCGCCAGCAGCCGCACCGCGGTGAGCCCGGCATCGCGGCGTTCGGCCATGGTGGTGCCGCCGGTATGGTCCTGCTGGCCGGTGATGGTGATGCGCCACTGGCGGATGCCGACGATGCCGGTGACGACGCCGATCCGCAGCCCGGCCTTCTCCAACTGGGTGCCCTGCTCGATATGCAGCTCGAAGGCGCCCTTGTGGCGGCCCGGTTCGAGCTGCGGGCGCGGCAGGCCGGCCAGCCCGGCGGCAGCCAGCGCATCGCGCAGCGGCGTGCCGTCGTGGCGGTTGCGGGCGGCATCGATCTCGGCCTCGGTCAGCGCGCCGACCAGGCTGCGGCTGCCGGGGAAGTCGGCGAAATGCCCTTCCTCATCGGCATAGGCGCAGACATCGACCGGGAGGCCGGCGCGGGCCAGCGCCAGCGCCGCGACCACGCCGAGCACGCCGTCCAGCCAGCCGGCCTGGTTCTGCGTCTCGATGTGGCTGCCGGCCAGCAGATGCGGCCCGGGGCCGGGATGCCGGCCATAGACATTGCCGATACCGTCGATCCGCGCCTCGAGCCCGACGGCCTCCATCGCCTCGACCAGCCAGCGGCGGCTGGCCATGTCGGCCGGGCTGTAGGTCGGGCGATGCACGCCGGTGCGATGGGCGCCGATGCGCCGCAGCGTATCGAGGTCGGCGAGGAAGCGACCGGTATCGAGTTGCACGCAACGTCTCCGTGAGGCAGGGAAAGGGGATTGGTGAAATATATCGTCTCGCAGGCCGATGGAACGAGGCCGGTTCCCGTCCTGCCGCCTGAATCAATACCCTGTTTCCGATTATGGTCGAAAAAAAGCGTCTAGATGGCGCAGGTTTCAGGTTTCGTGCAATGTCCGTGTAAGTCCGAATCATCCAGGATGCAGGGTGTCGGGATCCGCCCAGCTCGATCGCAAGGCGATGCCACAGGCACGCCGGGCGCCCATGGAACGCCACGAGTTTCGCCAGCCCCGGGACCAGCATGAACGCGACACATCTGCCACCACCCAAGCGGATCGATGGTTTCGCGTCCGAGAATTCCCGGAGCGGGAGGAGCGAGGCGATTGCGCAACCGGATGTTGCCCCTCCTGGCGCACCGCATGCCGCCATGCCGCCGGGCGCCGCCGAGCCGGGGGTAACGCTCCCGGTCCTGGCCGAGCCGCCGTCGCCCTTGCGCCGCTTCTGGTGGGTAGGCGCGCTTGCCGTGGTTTTGGCCGCCGGCGGCTATTATTATTACGATCAGGCCCGCCGGGCGGCGCTTGCCATCCCGACCTCCCCGGTCGCCAGCGTGAACGAGCCCTTGTCGCAGGGTGAATTCCGCCTGTCCGACACCGAGATGCGCGCCCTCCGGATCGAGGAGATGCAATCCCACGCCTTTCGCGCCGAGCGCGTCGCCGAGGGCCGCATCGCCTACAACGAGGATCGCTCCACCCCGATCTTCTCGCCCTACAACGGCCGGGTGATGCGGGTGATGGCCCGGATGGGCGACCAGGTCACCGCCGGTGGCACGCTGTTCGAGCTGGAGACCACCGATCTCGCCGCCGGCACCAACGAACTGCTCTCGGCGGTCGATGCCGTCAACAAGGCACGCGCCACGCTGGACCAGGCGCGGCGCGAGGAGGCCCGGCAGAACAGCCTGTTCTCCGCCCGCGCCACCTCCCAGCGGGATGTCGAGCAGGCCCGCACCGCGACCATGGGTGCTGCCTCCGACCTGCGCAGTGCCGAGGCGACGCTGGCCGCCACCCGGGACAAGCTGCGCGTGCTGGGCCGTTCGACCGACCAGATCGCGCGCATCGAGCAGACCCGCATGGTGAATGCGGTGGTGCCGGTGACCACGATGATGGGCGGCACCGTGGTGCAGCGCCGGGTCGGGCCGGGCCAGTGGCTTTCGACCGGGGCAGGCGATCCGGTCTTCACCATCGCCGATTTGTCGACCATGTGGCTGGTCGCCGCGGTGCGCGAGCTGGACGCGCCGCTCATCAAGCTCGGCCAGCCGGTCGAGGTCAGCGTCGGCGCCCTGCCGGGCCGCGTCTTCCCGGCCCGCATCACCACCATCGGCGCCGGGCTGGATGCCTCGACCCGCCGGCTGACGGTGCGCGCCGAGGTCGAGGACCCCGAGCACCTGCTCAAGCCGGAGATGTTCGCCACCTTCCGCATCGCGGTGGGCCCGGGCCGGGAGAGTGTCGGCGTCCCGGTCAATGCCATCATCTATCGCGGCGCCGAGGCCAGCGTCTGGGTCGCGCTCGACGGCAACCGCTTCATCCTGCGCACCATCAAGCCGGGCATCCGCGCCGGCGACATGGTCGAGGTGACGGACGGGCTGAAGCCGGGCGACCGGGTGGTCACCGGCGGCGCGCTGTTCATCGACCGGGCGGCACGGATCGACTGAGGCGCCGGGCCGCCGGCAGCCCGGACCGGATTAGGCGATGAGACAGCATTCCGGCCCAGACCATGCCGGAAGCTCCGTAAAAGTCGGAAAGACCAGCATGCGCCAAATTGTCGCCTTCTCGCTCCAGCGCCGGCCGCTGGTCATTTTGCTGTTCTTCACCTTCATCATCGTCGGCCTGGTCGCCTTCACCAAGCTGAACATCGAGGCCTATCCGGACCCGGTGCCGCCGCAGGTGGTCATCATCACCCAGAATCCGGGCCAATCCGCCGAGGAGATCGAGCGCTACGTCTCGAT
>JAQGIA010000074.1 GCA_028291445.1 Belnapia sp. | reverse complement strand
GTCGTCTCCGGCAACGTCAGCCTCTACAACGAGACCGAGGGCAAGGGCATCCTGCCCACCCCGGCGATCGGCGGCGTCGGCGTGCTGGAGGATGTGGCCCAGGCCATGGGCCTCGCCATGCCGGCCGGCGCCGACCTCGTCCTGGTGGGCGAGACCCGGGGCTGGCTCGGCCAATCGCTCTGGCTGCGCGAGATCGCCGGCCAGGAGGCAGGCGCCCCGCCGCCGGTCGATCTCGCCGCCGAGCGCCGCAACGGCGATTTCGTCCGGGCGCAGATCCTGGCCGGCGCGGTCCGGGCCTGCCACGACTGCTCGGATGGCGGGCTGCTCGTCGCCGTCGCCGAGATGGCCATGGCCAGCGGCATCGGTGCCACCCTGCAACCTGGCCAGGACGGTCTGCCGGACCATGCCCTCTGGTTCGGCGAGGACCAGTCGCGCTACGTTCTGGCGGTGCCGGATGCGGCCGCGCTGCTCGCCACCGCCGCCGCCGCCGGGGTGCCGGCAAGCCGTCTCGGCCGCAGCGGCGGGGAGGCCTTGGTTCTGCCGGGGGGCGCGGCCATATCGGTAGCCATACTGCGGCAGGCGCATGAAGCGACCTTGCCGCGCCTGATGGGAGCCTGACGGATGGCGATGCAACCGGCGGAAATCGAGGCGCTGATCAAGGCGGCCCTCCCCGATGCCGAGATCACCATCGAGGATCTGGCGGGCGACGGCGACCACTACGCCGCCACCGTCGTATCCGCGGCCTTCCGGGGCCGCAGCCGGGTCCAGCAGCACCAGCTGGTCTATGCCGCCCTGCGTGGCCGCATGGGCGGGGAATTGCATGCGCTGGCCTTGCAGACCTCGGCCCCGGCCTGACCCTTAACGTTGTCCGACCGGTAACGCTACGTTTCCGATCCTAGAGGAACCGAACGATGACCAATCCCGTCTTCGAACGCATCGAGACCGACATCAAGGCCAATCCCGTCGTGCTCTACATGAAGGGCACCCCGGTCTTCCCGCAGTGCGGCTTCTCCGCCCGGGTGGTACAGATCCTGTCCCATATCGGGGTGCCGTTCAAAGGCGTGAACGTGCTCGAGGACGCGGAAATCCGTGACGGCATCAAGGCCTATGCCAATTGGCCGACCATTCCCCAGCTCTATGTCCAGGGCGAATTCGTCGGCGGCTGCGACATCATCATGGAGATGTTCCAGGCCGGCGAGCTGCAGTCGCTGATGAAGGAAAAGGGCATCCCGGTTTCCGCCGAGGCTTGATTTCCGGCAGGCGGCAAGGGGGCCATCGTGCCCCCTTTTTGCTGTCCGGCGCTTTTATTGCTATATCATATCAATAATACGCGTTCACAATTATGACATGTCGCTGCCCTCTACTCGCCGTTCCGTGAACAGCGCGAGCGAGATCCTCCCTTGCCCGATACCAACCTGCATTCCGCCACGGCGGCCCCGGTTCCGGCATCGCAGCTGGCCGGGACCGACATCGCCGATGCCGTGCGGCTATTCGGCACCCCGGACAGCCCGCCGCTCTGGCTGTGGCTGAGCGTCGATCAGGATGAGCTCAAGGCACTGGAGGCAGCGCTGCTGCGCCACCTCGCCTCGCCGCTGTTTCCTTCCCGCATCGGCGCGGATGCGGTGCGGGCCGGCGACGATGCCGGCCTGCTGAGCTTCGCGACCCGCTTCGGCAGCATCGCCGGCCGCTTCGCCGAGGGCACCGCCCTGGTGCTGGCCGCCAACCGGATCGTCGCCGAACGCGGCGGCCCACTGGCCCGCCAGGGCGCCCTGGCCTGTATCGAGGCTCTGCAGATCCGCCTGCATGCGGCTGCCCGGGGGCTGGCCGGCGACCCGGCGCGACTGCGGCTGTTCGTGCTGGCGGCACGGCTTTCGGCGGATTTGTGGCTGCGCTTCATCCCGGGGCCGGAGCATGCGACCACGCTGCGGACCCGGCTGGCCGATATCCTGGCCCTACCGGCCGAGCCGCCGGCCCCGGCTCCTGACCCGACCGCTGCGAACCGCGCCGAACCACCGGTGCCGGCCAGCCCCAAGCCGGCCCAGGCGACCGTGCTGCGGCCCTTCACCGCGCCGAACGACCGCAGCGAATGGGCCGCCTACCAGCCGCTGACCGCACCCATGCCGCTGCACCGGGTACCCTCGGATGCCCTGGCCCGGCTGAGCGGCCTGGCCGAGGCCGCCCCCGCCTTCGCCGCGCCGCTGGCGGAAATCCGCCGCACCCTGGCGCTGGCCGCCCATGCCGGACGCCCCTCCCCCCGGCTGCGGCCGCTGCTGCTGGTCGGCCCGCCCGGCGTTGGCAAGACCTGGTTCGCCCGCCGGCTGTCCCAGGCGCTGGGCCTGCCCTTCGCCAGCCTCAACCTCGGCGGCGCCACCGACAACCGCTGCCTCCAGGGCACCGCCCGCGGCTGGTCCGCCACCACCCCGGCCTGGCCGATTTCCGAGATGGCCCGGCTCACCGCCCCCAACCCGGTGTTCTTCCTCGATGAAATCGAGAAAGCCGGCGGCCAGCGCGACAGCAACGGCCGGGCGCATGATACGCTGCTGGCGATGATCGAGCCGGAGAGCGCCGCCGGGTGGTTCGACGAATGCCTGCGCACCGCGGC